>CAVLBP010000006.1:0-37760 GCA_963661325.1 bacterium | reverse complement strand
CAGGCTCTGTGCATCATATGCGGAAACCGCAATCTTACCATCACTGGCTTTGATGTTATTTAAGGTTGTCTCGAGAAAAACATCGCCTACAACCAATTTGCCGTCTTCCGTAACATCCTTGAATGCAACCGGAACTACATTCGGTTCTCCATTCGCGCAAGTGGCAAGATCCCACATACCATTTTTCAATACTTTGATCACTGATTCATTTAACATAGCATAAACCTCCTGTTTCTTATCTGTAAATATCAGTTACTTCATGCAATTATGTTAATGAATCTGCTTTTGTTTTGGAAGATATTAGGGAATTTATGAGTCACTTTTAAATTTCATAGTAAAATGTTCGTGTTTCATAATCAAAAATATAGTTCCTTTAATTCAATCAAGATACGATCTGGTTCTTCATGGCAACGAAATCCTGACCTTGAAAAAAATCCATATCTGTAACACTTCAACCCGGTTTGTTTTACCTGACGAATTTCATCTTGGACGATTCTCTCTGTCACAGGATCTTGTCTAAACTTCGCCTCATAAAAAATGTAGCCCTTGTCATCCAAAGTTACTATGTCAAATTCTCCGTTCCTTTTCTTGACCGGATCATCATAGTAGTATTTTCCGATTTTTTCAAAAACCTCATCCATCAGACCTTTGCGATTTTTTCTGATCAGATACTGTTTGCAGATTTTTTCAAAACTTTTCGGAACATACTTGGTTTCAAAATCATCCGCAATATATTTATCATAGAAAACAGCAGGATCCATAATGTTCATTCTCGACATATTTCTGAAAATATATTTATAGTAAAACAAAGATAGATTATCAGAAATATAATATCCCGATTTTTTCTTGTTATTTTCATCATTGATCGGAGCTTCTTTTGCTACGACATCCATGCGCATCAACTTATCAAGAACATCGATCAAAGCCGGTCCGCTCGAAACATTTGACTGATCAAGAATATCCTTATATCTTGAGAATCCTTTCGCCAACGCTTCAAAGACTTCATTTGCATTTGTAATTTTAGAAATTTCGGAATTCAGATACATGGACACCTCATTTTCCAGACGTGCCCCCGGCGAGGCGATAAGTTCTATGATATTCTCACGCACACTTTTTTTTGCATCAATCAGGCGATTGTAATATGGAATCCCGCCAAACACACTAAATAATCTTACCTTATCTTCCTCAGAAAATTCAGAATAAAACAGTGCAGATTCATAGTAGTCCATAGGTTTTAGATTGAGTACAAGATCAATTCTGCCATACAATGGATTCTGTTTTTCTAAAAGTGATTTCATCGTATTCACGTAAGAGCCACAGACAATCAGTTTCATATTGGCAGTATCTTTATAATGATCTATGACCGATTGTAAAATACTATCAAGTCCCTTTGCATTTTCCCGTAAATATGGATATTCATCCAAAACTAAGATCAATGGCTCTTGTTCTGACATTTTAAACAAAAACTGCAAGAGAACTTCCATGTTTTCAAACGCCGGTTTGGGAAACCCAAAGTTCTCTCCAATAAGTTCTGCCAAACTATCTACATTATTTTGTTCTGTGGTTTGTTTACATTCATAGTAGATACCTTTTATATTAGTTTCTTTTAATGCCTGCTTAATAAGTTCGCTTTTCCCAATTCGTCGCCTTCCATAAATCAGAGAGATCATCTGCCCCTCTGCATGGAACATTGTACCCAGTTTTTTTCTTTCATTTTCTCTTCCATAAAACATACACAATATCCTCCGAACTGAAAATATGTAATAACATATATAGTATAAGTAGAATATGTTCCGATGTCAATTTTTATTCGGTCACAACCGAGTCGGTTATAACTGAATAAAACATTTGTGTTTCAAAAATCCTTCCCTTTCTTCTAATGCTTTGGTCGATTCCCCACCGTCCAGTTTTTCGGGTTTGTATCATCCGGTGCCACTCCCGCAAGAATGGCTTCATAGTGCGCGACCTTGTCATCCATATATTTGACGGTTGCTTTTGCCTCCTCCAAACGTTTATAGGCTTCCACCCGCTGTTTTAGAATAATTTCATAGCGCGCCCGCAGATTTTCCTCGGATTCTTCCAACAGACACAAGCGGCAATACTCTTGAATATCCTCAATGGATGCACCGCAGCCTTTCAGACATTTGATTCCCTGCATCCAGTTGACAGATTCCTCGTTAAATATCCGGCGGTTTCCACCGTCACGCTCGCACGGCAGCAGTCCTTTGTCAGTATAAAAACGCAGTGTATGCTCCGTGACATCAAACATTTCCGGCTTGAGTGGTCCATAATAATAAGAAGATGTCGCACCGCCATCGATCAGGAAGGTAGATCCTGTGATAAATGCTCCTTTATCGCTCATCAAAAGTTCGGCTACATTTGCCACTTCATCTGCGGTTCCCGGTCTTCCTGCCGGACATTTTGCAAACATATTTTTGTAAAAATCGCCACGCGGACCATTGAACTCATCCATGGCAAGCGGTGTCACGATAATGCCCGGTGCAATGTCATTTAATCTCGCGCCACGTTTCCCCCATTCGACGGACTGCGCCATGACGCGCTTTTCATTGCAGCGTTTTGCCATCTGGTATGCATGTAAAGTATCCTTGATATTCTCCGGCTGCAAGATCTCAAGATCCAGCAGTTCTTCCGTTGGTGTCGTCGCAAAGGCTGCGTCCTCCTCCGCGGTAAGTTGCGGCATTCTCCATCCCGACTGACTGGAAATAGTGACACCACAACCGCCTTCGACAATGACCTTTCCCACTTCTTCTAATAAAACAGCGGTCCCATACAGATCAACCTTTAAGATTGCCTCGATCGGTGCCTGGCTTGGGGATACACCTGCGCCATTTACCAGCATTTTGATCTCACCATATTCCTGTGCCTTTGCGATCAGTTTTAAAATAGATTCTCTGGAAGATAGATCCATCTCTACCGGCTCGACGTCAAATCCAGCATTGTTCATGATCTCTGCGATCGTCTTTGCATTATCTATGTTTTTATCGCCCATGACAATCTTCTTGCCATAACCTACGCGTCTAGCGATCGCCATGGAAATCTGTCCTGCGCCTGTTACGATCATTACATCTTTTCTGCTCATTATCCTGTCCTTCCTTTCCCTATTTTACGTTCTTCTTTGCCCAATCAGCGACGGCTGCCTCTGCTTTTCCCGCATCCGCACCATGAACGGCAATGCCGGATCCAAAGTCCGCACCTTTACAGATCTTTCTGAGATCGCGTTCACTGTTTCCAAGACCACTTCCCTCATGTGTCATCAGTGCCATGACCTTTTTCCCTGTGAAATCAAGTTTTTCCAACTGGCTGAATACCGCTACCGGATAAGTGCCCCACCAGCAGGGACCGCACACGAAAATATTGTCATAGTCCGCAATATCTTCCAGATACTTCTTCAACTCCGGGCGCGCATTTTCCTTTAATTCCCTGCTTGCCTCCTCCGTACACTTGTGATAGTCCTCGGAATAGGCTTGCACGGTCTCAATCTCAAAAAGATCGCCGCCCACTGCCTTTTGGATAAATTCTGCACAGATCTCTGTGTTTCCCTTTTTCAGATCAAGAATCCTTCCGTTGACGTAATTCTCACCTTTTCTTGAATAGTATATGATCAGATTTCTTGCCATTTTAAGTACCTCCATCTTCTGTTTGCTTTTTCTGCTTTCATGGTAATTCCATTTTGCTTCTCAATCAAATCTTTATTCTTATCGTATTGATTAGTTTTGCTAACCATTATATAATTCTATATTACATACGGAGGGAAAGATCATGCTTTTACGTCAAATCGAATACCTACAGGCAGTCATTGAAAATGGGAATTTCTATCAGGCTGCGGAAGAGTGCCATGTCTCACAGTCTGCCATTTCCCAACAGATCAAAAAATTGGAAAATGAACTTGGCGTGAAACTTTTGGAACGCCACAACCGCACCTTTTCCCTGACACCTGCCGGGGAACATTTTTACCAAAAGAGCCTTATGATATCGTCGGATCTAGGACAACTTGTCCGGGAAACCAAACGGATAGCAGATAAAGATCATGCGGTTTTGCGTATCGGATATTATAAGGGCTATCATGGGGACGAACTCTCCGAGGCGATCGCCATGTTTTCTGAAAAATATCCAACGGTAGACGTACAGATTACCGTGGGTAGTCATGAAGAATTGTAGCTTGTCAGAAAGGGATCCCCTGTCAAAAAAGTTTACTGTGCCTTTTGGAAAAAGGACAATTCCGGCTATTATATCGAGGCATTTGCGGAAATGCTCAAATCTTGCTTTTAATGGCATACCAGTGCTCTTTTGTCATTAGATTTGTATGCTCAATGCGAACTTCATGTAAAAGCGGCACCGGCACATCCTCGCAGGTATTATGATAAATAAAGCCCAGTTTTTCCTGCACACGTTTTGACTTATCGTTTCCGTCATAATAGCCACACCAGATCTTTGTCATCCCAAGATCCTCAAATCCATGGCGCAAAAGTTCTCTTGCGGCTTCCGGCATATATCCCCTGCCCCAGAATTTCTGGCCCAGCCAGTATCCCAATTCACATTCGTCATCCCGGTCTGTCATGTCTGTATGTCCCTTCAGTTTCAATTCGACAGCCCCGATCGCAATATTATTTTCCTTTTCACAGATCGCGTAGCACTCCGATCCATTGAATACATTTCGGATCACATCTTTACTTTCCTCCACGTTTTTATGTGGCGGCCATCCCGCAACCGGACCCACCAGAGGATCCTTTGCGTATGTATATAAACTCTCTGCATCTGCTTCTGTCCATTTTCGCAATAATAATCTTTCTGTCTCCAGCATTTTTTACCCCTTATCCTTTTGGAAAATTACTTTTTCCCATATTACTATATTTCCAAGGTTTTTTCCATTTCATTTGACAATCTCCCTCCCTTCGTATATATTTAGTTAGGTTTCTAACAATTAGAAATCTAACTAAGGAGGCAATCATGCAGGAAACATTCCATTATCTTTTGATGTCTGATCATCTGATGATACAAAAAGCCCTGATCTCCAGTGTCAAAGATACCGGATTGACATCAGGACAACCCAAGGTACTCGATTATCTGCTCCGCCATGATGGGGCGATCCAAAAAGAAATCGCTATCTTCTGCCACATTGAACCAGCGTCTTTGACCGCTATCTTGAACGGCATGGAAAACAAGGGTTATATCGAACGAAAGACTGCCGACAGCAACCGCCGCTCCCTCCATGTCTATCTCACGGAAAGCGGAAAAAAGTATGCTGACCGTCTCAATCTGGAATTTGCCCAGATCGAATCCCAGGCTTTAGAAGGCTTTACCCCGGCAGAAAAACAGCAATTACAGGACTTGCTCGGTCGCGTATATGACAACATGGTAAATACTTACAAGAAAGAAGGCACAAATAAATGAAACATTTAAAAACTAGAATCCCTATGTATTTTATCGGACTTTTCGTAATGACCATCGGCATTGCGCTTTCCGTAAAATCAAATCTGGGTGTATCGCCCGTCAGTTCCATCCCTTACACCATGACCTGCGTCTGGGGCATTGAGATGGGCAAGGCAACCATCCTTTTCCATATCGTATTGGTTTTGATCCAGATCCTCTTATTGCGAAAAAATTTCAAACCTGTCCAACTGTTACAGGTTCTGATCGGTGTCGTATTCGGTTACTTCACGACATTTTGTAACTATCTGGTATCTTTCCTGCCAACACCGCAAAATCTCGGCATCCGTATCGTCATGGTACTTGCCAGCACAGTATTTGTCGCACTGGGTATCTTTTTATACCTGCCGGCAAACCTGATCCCACTCGCCGGTGAAGGCTGTATGCAGGCGGTTTCCTCTGTGACCCATGTTGAATTTTCCAAGGTCAAGATCGGCTTTGACTGTACCATGGTCCTGATCTCAGCCGTCACCTGTCTTAGTTTATTACACACACTTGGAAGTGTTGGCGCCGGTACCATTATTGCCGCTGTCTTAGTCGGCACGCTGGTCGGTATCCTCAACCGGGCATTCGGCAAACAGCGCGATAAGTTACTTGGAAAAGAGGATGAGACTGCTGTATCTGAAGAAGAGACTTCCTCCAATTATGTCATCACCATTTCCCGTGAATTTGGTAGTGGCGGACGTGAGATCGGAAAACTTCTGGCTGAGCGTTTCGGTTTTCATTATTATGATTCCGAACTGATCCGCCTTGCCGCAGAAAAAAGTGGTTTCTCACCGGAATATATAAAGCAGAATGAACAGACTTTGAAAAATCCGCTTCTGCATGACTTCTTTGCCTGGTATGCCGGACCTTTGGAGCAGGCAGACCTGCCAATGGTCGATCAACTTTTTGCAAAAGAATCCGCTCTGATCCACGAACTTTCCCAGAAAGGTTCCTGCATCATCGTAGGTCGTTTGGCAAACTACATATTAAAAGATATGCCGACAGCCTACCATGTTTTCGTCAGTGCAGACCTGAACGCCGAGGCTGCCAGAGTCTCAGCGCGTGACAATATTTCTCCGCAATCTGCTGCTGCAAAGGTGAAAAAGGTCAACCATGAGCGTGCCATCCATTGCAGACACTTTACCAAGACAGATTGGGGCAATGTAAAGAATTATGATCTTTGTATCAAATCCGACGATTTTGGCGTGGCAGAAACTGCCCAGATCATCGGCGATCTTTTCCAGAAAAAAATGGGGCTGTAAGTTTTTACATTACAGTGCAATAACTCTTAAAAATCCATAAGTTTTTACGTTACAAGGTAAGAACTTATGGATTTTTTACAGCCACATGACAAACAATCCTACGAGTGGTGCAAAGATCAGACCCAGCACCATGCCCTTTAGACTGCCTTTCAGATGGAAAATGACTGCCGATCTTTCGAACGCACTGACCTGCGCCATCTTGTAAAATTTGTCGAAAGGTGCAAATAAAACATCCACGAACAGGAAATCATACCAGTCGACTACCAGCCACAAAAGATAAGCCGTAATCGTTGCCGGTACAAACGCCTCAATGCCATTGACAAAATGCAAGACCATCGCAAATAAGATGGCAAAGACAATGCAGGCGATCACTTTTCGCACAATATCGCTCTTTTTGGTCGGCGGTGTCTCGGCAACCAGATGCATCTGGCGCAATTTGTCCGTCACAACCGGCGGATAATCGTTGGTAAAAACTTCTCTTCTTTTGAAAGCGATCATTTCCAAAGCAAGTGTGAATACCAGGCAGGCTACCACACATTCGATTGCAAATACCATAAGTCTACCTCCTTTATAAACACACCATTCCTACTTTTTTAAGATCAAGATCTTGTTAGAAATATTGCGGGCTGCCGGGATCTTGTCAATCAATTTATAGATTGGCATAAACTCTTTCATACCCTCGACCAGACTGACGTCCTCTATGCTCTGAAATGGCGGGATCAGTTTTTCCATGCTTTTCCCATCTTTGATGCCCCAGGTAAACTTTGCCTGACTTCCTTCGATCGACTTTTCCTTGATATGCTTTACGGAAAACGGCGACATTGCCTCCATAAGTACGGTGGCGTGCTCCACCTTTTCATCTATGATATGAAACATCTGCTTTACATCGGACTCGCTCAGATACATAGTCAGCCCTTCGATGACAACAAGCACCGGCTCGCCATGATATTCAATACTTTCTGCAAAAGCCGGGTCTGTCGCAGACTTGGCGATCTGATAGATCGGACCATTTTCCTCCAAAAAGCGACTGCGGATCTGCATGGTCTCCGGCAGGTCAAGATTGTACCAGCGCAGATATTTTCCCTGCATGCGGTAGCACCGAGTATCCAGCCCACAGGCGATATTGATCACGACCGCATCTTTATTCTGCTTCAAGAAATCCTCGACCAGCCGATCCAAAAGAATGGTTCTTGCAATGACACCATAACTCATCATCTTGTCGTCCGCCGCCTTGGAAAAATCATAGTCCAGTTCCGACACGATCTCTATGGCTTTCTCATCATAAATATGCCGGTCATCTTTCTTCGACTCCTGTGCTCTGGCGTACAAAGTCTGCAACATGGTTTCCGGTATTCCCTGCATCTTGTCTTTTTCCACCTGATATGTCATAGTCCGCCTCCTATAGATGTCGCGATTAGTCACAACTAACTATAAGTATTATAGCACATCGTCAAGTATTTGGGCAATATCTGCATTGACCTCCAGCCCCTTATCCTCAATATCCTCCGGCAGGTATGCCTGCCCCTGATTGATGCAGATATAAAAGGCATTTTGCCAGTTTGCCGCATATTGCCAGAAATTGTACTTGATGATACCGGGGGTATTGTAACCTACGCCGAGTTCCAAAAAGACGATCTTTTTTCGCATATGTTCTTCCATAAAATGCACATAAGACGCGGACGCCGCTTTCCAGCCCGCATCTTCCACAAAGGTATTGTCTGCGCGCAGGTTCATGCTCATAGGTCTTCCGCACTTAGGACAGCGCGGAACAAGTTCACTGGGAACTCTCATCTTCGGCTTTATTCCCTCCAGCAGGTACAGGGATCCATCCTCAGCAATGGCATAGCCCTGCGCCAAGACCATAGCCCGCACGGTTTCTTCATTATCGTATGTTTTAGCATGACAGGGTCTGCTGCATTGGAAAAGTCCATAGTCGCCCTGGGTATAAAAAAGTCTTTCCTTTGCAAATCCTGCCTTTTGGAACTGATGATCCACATTGGTCGTCAGCACGAAATAGTCCTTATCTTTTACCAGCGCATACAGACTCCGATATGTGCCATTCTCCACATCCTGATAACGGTTGATATAAATATAGCGGCTCCAATACGCCCAATATTCCTCAAGCGTGGCATAATCATAAAAGCCACCGGAATACATGTCCGAAAATCCATACTTTTCCCCAAAATCCGAAAAATACCTTTCAAAGCGCTCGCCACTGTAGGTAAATCCTACCGCCGTGGAAAGTCCCGCACCGGCTCCGACCACAACAGCATCCGCATCTTCAATTTTCTTTCTGATAAGTTCTATCTTTTCCTCTTGCCCTTTCATCTGCTCTGCTCCATACTTCTTTCTCTGCCTGCTATCTCATGCCTTATTTCAAAAACTTAACCTAATAATCTGCGATAGATCCTTTCGTCCTCCTCTTTAAAGACGTTAAAGACCACCTTAATATCTGATCCGGTCTGCGCTTTATACTCTTTCACTGTCTCCACAGCGATTTCTGCCGCCCGCACATTCGGGAAACAAAAGACACCGGTCGAAATACAGCAAAAGGCGATACTTTCGATCCCCTTTTCCTCTGCCAGATCCAGACAGGACCGGTAGCAGGAGCGCAAAAGATCCTGATCTTTTTGCGTCAGTCTTCCCTGCACAATGGGTCCAACCGTGTGGATCACATATTGGCAAGGCAGATTATACGCAGGCGTGATCTTTGCCTGTCCGGTCGGCTCAGCGTAGCCCTGTTCTTCCATCATTTCATTGCAAATGGATCGCAACTGCACCCCTGCATAGGTGTGGATACAATTATCAATGCAGTTATGACATGGTTGATAACAGCCCGTCATACCACTGTTGGCCGCATTGACGATCGCTCCCACAGCAAGTCTTGTAATATCTCCCCGCCAAAGGTAGACATCTTCCTGCAATTCTTCCATATCTGCCAGAGTCACAAGTCCCTTTTTCCGGTTCTCCTCTTGCAGATAAGCATCCTGAATCTGCAAAAATCCCTCATTCACAGGCGCCGCCATACGCACATTCATAAGCGAACGCAGCAGGCGTCTTTGCTCAGAAGCATTTGCCGGGATCTCAATATCTCCGTAGCCCGGCTGCTCTGCCAGCAACTCTTTTATCAAATACATACGTCTTTCACTCTGGTTCATATGGCTGCTCCTCCTGCTTATCGCATTACTATTTTAAAATTCATATGGTGGATTTCCTGAAAAGTCCGCGATCACACCATGTGCATCTTCCAAATAAAATACTTCAAAAATTGGGTTATCTGCGGTTCCATACTGACTTTTGACAATAGGATTGGCAATACACATTTCTTTTGCCTGCATATTGTCCTCAAAAACTGCTTTTCCGTGCAGACGGATCCATGCGTAGGTTGGGCTGGATACGGAGATCTCGATCTGCGGATTTTCCTGTAGATCCTTGTAAACATCCTTTGTGTTATTGGTGCAGAACCAAAGTCTGCCATCCATCTGACCTGCAAACATAAAAGGACGGCACTTTGCCTTTCCGTCACGACCTACTGTTGCTAAATACTGTACAGGATTTTCCTGTAAAAATTCTACTACTTTTTCCATGAAATTTTCCTCCATTTTCTTTGTTTTTGAACATTTCCTGTTCCTGCTTATGATTTTATGATGGAAAAAGGCAGAAAAAAAGTACGCACAAATCTATTACTTAGTTACCAAAAGGTAACTATTGCGCAGATCCTAAGTGCATACTATAATTTGATGTAAGATTTATTTCTAATGTAACATTCTAATTTGAACTATTGTGATCCTGTAAGGAGAAAGGGAGATTTTATGCTGACCAAAGAAGAATTACCGGCTTGCCCGGTCGCAACAACACTGCAACTGATCGGAAGTAAATGGAAGATACTGATCATCCGAAACCTCATGTCACGCCCTTGGCGCTTCAATGAATTAAAAAGGGATCTGGAAGGCATCAGCCAGAAAGTCCTAACTGATTCTCTCAGATCCATGGAAGAGGACGGTATCATCACCCGCACCGTCTATGCGGAAGTTCCGCCCCGTGTAGAGTATGCCCTCAGCGATCTGGGCGAGTCCATGCGCCCCATCATCACGGCAATGGCAGAGTGGGGCACCGCCTACAAGGAGTCCTTTTTACAGGAATAGATCACATATAGACAAAAAAGGAGCATTCCCGTATGACTACGGAAATGCTCCTCTTGGAATACTATATCTTATCTACGAATCTTATTCGCAAACATATGGCATAAGTGCTACGTGACGAGCTCTCTTGATTGCTACAGTTAAAGCTCTCTGATGCTTTGCACAGTTACCAGTGATACGACGAGGAAGGATCTTACCTCTCTCTGAGATGTATCTCTTTAACTTTGCTGTATCCTTGTAATCAATCACGTTGTCCTTACCACAGAATACACAGACTTTCTTTCTTCTGTGCATTGGTCTTCTTCTTGAACCATCTGCTGTCTTATTGTAAGCCATGACGCTACCTCCTAATCAATGCTAATTGAATGGCAATTCTTCTTCAATACCATCCGGAATGTTCATAAAACCGTCTCCAGCGTTTGTATTCGGTGCCGGAGTTCCCATGTCGCCGCCAAATCCATTGTTGGACTGAGCATTCTTGCTCTCTGCAAACTCAATGGAATTTGCAATGATCTGATCGGAATATACCATGTTTCCATCTTTTCCGGTGTAATTGTTGTTTCTGATTTCACCTTCTAATAAGATCTTGGTACCTTTTCTAAGATATTTCTCAGCGAACTCTGCCTGACGTCCAAAAGATGTGATACGGAAGAAATCTGCATCCGGATCTCCTTCTCTCTTGAATCTTCTATCTACGGCAATTCTAAAAGTTGCTACAGCAGAACCATTGGCTGCCCCATATCTTACTTCCGGATCCGCTACCAAGCGACCCATCATAATCAGTCTATTCATTCCTACTCCTTATCTACTATCTATGCCTCGTCTTTTCTGACGCATAAGAAACGAAGAACATTATCCATAATACGAACGTTTTCTTCGATCTGAGCAGGTGCATCAGCTTCTGCTTCGAACTGGATGAAGTAGTAGTAACCTTCGCTCATCTTCTGGATGTCGTAAGCTAACTTCTTCTTACCCCAATCTTCTACTTCACTGACAACGCCGCCGAAACGGGTAATGTAACCCTGTGCCTTCTCAACGACTGCTGCTCTCGCATCATCTTCGATCTTAGCATTAACAACGAGTGCTAATTCATACTTGTTCATGCGATTTTACCTCCTTTTGGTCTTTTGGCCTTGCCAATATACGGCAAAGCAAGGATATTTTAATATACCACGAGTTGATATGATACCATGATTTTCCCGCTTTTTCAAGCCTTTTTTGCATTTTCGTGCAAAACATTTTTGCATGCCTTGGTCACTTTGGTGCGCGGCAGCATCATCTGATGCCCGCATCCCAGACATGCCAGCCGAAAATCGGCTCCCACGCGTAGGATGCGAAACTGGTCGCTCCCGCAAGGATGCTTCTTTTTCATGGTCACAATATCATTTACCTGAAAATCCCACTTATTCTCCATATGCTTTTCCTCTAATTTTTAATGTAAAATATAAAAAGAATGTGCTTCAGCACATTCTCGCGCCGAGCGCGGTCGCTTGCGACAATCTACGACTTCGCGCGAGTGCGCATCATTGGCACGTTAGTGCCTTTTGTATAATAGGGAATTCATCAGAATTTCCTATTATACAAAAAGAGACATCCTCCAACCGGATGTCTCTAAAAAATTGCGGGAATAGGATTTGAACCTATGACCTCCGGGTTATGAGCCCGGCGAGCTTCCAGACTGCTCCATCCCGCGTCAACATGATTTATTATAGGCTTCTTATCCCGGATTGTCAAATTTTTGTCATCGACAAGATCTGACATCAGTACGCGATCAGCCCCTGCATGATCTTACAGACAATGACTGCCACGACCGCGCCTAAGATCATACCAACAATGATCTCCGGTATGGTATGCCCCATCTTTTCTCTTAAGTTTCCTTCGTACAAAGGCTCTCTGCCCTCGGCTTTATCCCTCGCCAAAAGACGGTTGAGCAACTGTGCCTCGCGCCCTGTCTCCATGCGCACGCCTGCTGCATCGTAGATAACGATAATGGCAAAAAACAGTGCCATGACAAAAGGAAATCCTCCCAATCCCTCCACCAGAGCGGTAGAAACGACCAATCCTGTGACGGTGGCTGAATGTGAACTCGGCATACCGCCGCTTCCCGTGAGCCGTTCTGCGGAAAAACCGTTCTTTGCCGCGTCAATGATAACCTTTAAGACTTGCGCTACAAACCAGGCAGCCGCTGTCGCCATAAAGATACGATTTGTGATGAGATCCATGAGCATATTCATTTGTTTTCTTCCTTATCTTCTATAAATATATGTCACCAAGTTCCCCTATATTACTACGAAATTGAAAATTTGTACAGTTCCTATAGCATCCGCCCCAGGATCACACTGGCGACCAAGCCCACTAAAGTCGCCACCAGAGCGCCCGCCAGCGTCCATCTGGTCTTTCGGATACCCACACTCATAAAATAGACCGACATGGTGTAAAAAATGGTCTCCGTACAACTTCCCATCAAAGATACGATCTGCCCATTCGTACTGTCCGGTCCATATTCTTTAAAAATATCCAAGACCAGCCCGGTCGCTGCCGAGGAGGAAAACATTTTTACGATAGCCGCCGGAAGAAGCACGGAGGGAAAGACTTCCTCAGGTATGATCTTTCCCAGCCAGACTGCCAGATCCGTCAAAAAGCCGGAAGCACGCAGAACCCCGACCGCACACATAAGCCCGATCAGCGTCGGCATGATACCGATCACGGTGTGAAAGCCGTCTTTCGCCCCCTCCAGAAAGTCTTCGTAGACCCTCCCCTTATTCAGCAGGGCATGTAAGAGGATGACAAACAAAAGAATGGGTATGATGGCATCGGATATATATAGAAGAAACTTCATAGCCTATCCTCCCGCCCCATACATGCCAATTTACAAAAAATGACTGCCACCAGGGTGCTGATGGCGGTCGCAAGGATGGCAGGTCCCGTGATCAGAGAAGGATTTGCCGAACCGTACTGACTGCGGTAGGCGATCATATTGACCGGGATCAGTTGCAGGGAAGAAATATTGAGGACCAGAAAGGTACACATTTCCCGGCTCGCTACTCCCTCTTTCTGGCGGCTGACCTTCTTTAATTCCTGCATGGCGGAAAGTCCTGCCGGTGTTGCCGCCCAGCCAAGCCCAAAAATGTTGGCGATGATATTGGTCGCGATATATTCCTTTGCCTTAGTCTCCTTTTTTAAGGTAGGAAATAAAAAGTCCAGCACCGGATCCAATTTTTTTGCCAGACCACGCAAAAGCCCACTCTTTTGCGCAATATTCATCATGCCTACCCAAAAACACATGACACCAAGCAGAGTGATACAAAGGGAAACGGCTTCCTTTGCCGAGGAAAGTGCTGCTTCCGTGATCGCCGCCATCTGCCCCTGAAAACTTCCATATACAATACCAAGTAAGAGCATACCTGCCCAAAGATAATTCATAAGGACTCCAAGACTTTTTTACATATGTATGAAATTTTGAAAAATTCTATGCCGGAAATCATATATTTTTTCATTGTACATACACTGTAACTATGGTATTTCTTTGGGAGGCACTATGGGAAAACGATTTCTTTGTCTGATCCTTGCTATCTTGATCGCCTTTTCGGCGGTGGGTTGCAGTAAAGAAGATATAGGAAATGCAAGACTTTTTGATGCGGGACAGACAAGTGATGCGGATACTTTTGAGGATCTAACAAACGATTGGTTCTGCCGACAGATGGAAGCCGATTCCTTGTCCTGCCACTTTACGCTGGAAAACCCGGATGCCTACCATATCACTTTTTCGGACCAGACACTCTGCACACTGACCTTGGAAGAAAATCTCAAAGAAATGGATGAGATCGACGATCTCCTTTCCCGTTTAAAGGACATTGACCGCGACGCCCTGACTGCCAGACAAAGGCTGGTCTATGACCTTTTGGAGGACTACTATGGTCTGGAGGAAAAACTGGGCGACTACTACTACTATCAAAATCTGCTCTCACCAACCGCCGGCATCCCTTCTTCCCTGCCGGTTCTTCTGTCCTCTTTTTCCTTTCACGATACCGAGGATATCGAGTGCTATCTGTCCCTTTTAGAAGAAATGGATATCTACTTCGGGCAGATCTATGCCTTTGCTACGGAACAAACCAGACTGGGTCTTATGGAAAACACAGACTCACTGCAACAGACCATTGATTTTTGCGCCTCTTTTTCACAGGCACAGGATGACCACCTGCTTTTGACTTCTTTTGATGACCGCATCAAAAACGCTGCTTTTTTAAATGAAGCCGAAAAAGCATCCTATATTTCCCGAAATCAGTCAATCATTTATGATGTCGTTTTACCGTCTTATTTGTCGTTTTCTAATCAATTATCGTCGATTATTGACAAAACAGACGATAATGGAAGTCTTTCTGTCAAAGAAAAAGGACGTTCCTACTATGCCCTTTTGGTGCGCAAAAACACCGGTACAAAGGAAAGTCCCTATACAATCTTTCAGGAGATCGCCGCCAAACGCCAGGACGATCTTTCCCAAATGGCAGACCTCTTTGCCCACAATCCTGCCTTAGCGTCCATGTTGGGAAACTATGCCTGTCCCCTAAAAACACCCGAAGATATGATCGAGCATTTACAGGATTCCATACAAAATGACTTCCCTGCCTGTGAAAATGTTACCGTCACCATCCACGAAATTGCACCACAGTTGCGGCAGACCAGTGCGCCCGCCTATTATCTGATCGCACCTTTGGATTCTGAGGGCTACCACAATATTTTTTATAATCCAGATAGCAATGCCGATACGACTTCTCTCTTTACCACCATGGCACATGAAGGTTTTCCCGGCCATCTCTACCAGACCGCCATGTCCTATCAGTACGGCTTGAAGCCGGTGCGCGCTCTTTTGTCTTTCCCGGCATACACCGAGGGCTGGGCGACCTATGTGGAATATCTGTCCTACCAATACGCCGGGCTGCCGGACCAACTTGCCTCGGTCTTAGCCCTCAATGACAGCATTGTCCTAAGCCTCTATGCCTCTGCGGATATCGGCATCCATTATTATGGCTGGGATCGCGCCAGCCTTTTGGAATTTTTAGAAAAATATGGGATCAAAGATCAAGAAGTTGTCGATCAGATCTACCAGTTGATCGTGGAAGATCCTGCCAATTACCTACATTACTATGTGGGATATATGAATTTTGCATCCCTACAGAAAGACTATAAGGATGCAAAAAAAGATGATTTTTCTTATATGGAATTTCATAAAAAGATCCTACAGACCGGACCTGCGCCTTTTGACATCTTGCAGGAAATCCTGCTTGGGACATCATAAAAGTGCCTGATAAATGTCGCGCTTACTGACACCACGGTCTTTTGCCACGGCCTTCATGGCGTCCTTTTTGCTGTAGTCCTGATCCAGATAGATCTGCATATGATCCTCAATGCTCATATCTTCCCAGCGGCTCTGCTCCTCCCGCATGATCTCTTCTTTGGATCTACCGGCAATGACAAGGACATATTCACCGCGCGGATCATTTTCCCTGTAATAATCCACAGCCTGCGCCAGCGTCATTTTCTTCTTTTCCTCATAGCGCTTGGTCAGTTCCCGGCAAAGCGTGATGCTGCGGTCGCCGAGTGCCTGATAGAGTTCCTGCAAGGTCGCGCGCAGATGATGCGGTGCCTCATAGACGATCATGGTGCGTGTCTCCTGCTGCATCTCCGCCAATACACGCGCCCGCTCCTTTTTGTCCTTTGGCAAAAATGCCTCAAAACTAAAGCGTCTGCATGCCTGTCCGGAACTTGTCACCGCAGTGATACAGGCAACCGCACCCGGAAGGGCATTGACCTCAATGCCTTCCTCATAACACATTGCCACCAATTCCTCGCCCGGATCGGAAATGCCCGGTGTCCCGGCATCCGTGATGACAGCGATATTTTTGCCCTCTTTTAAGGCTGCCAGTAAAGTATGCGCCTTTTCGATCTTGTTGAACTCATGATAACTTGTCATGGGCGTGTCGATCTCAAAATGGTTCAAAAGTTTTATGGAATTTCGCGTATCCTCAGCAGCGATCAGATCCACTTCTTTCAAAATGCGAACACAGCGGTAGGTCATATCCTCCAGATTTCCGATCGGTGTCGCACACAAATATAAGATACCTGCCATACTCGGCACTCCTTTCCGTCATCTTTGCTCTACTTTTCCTTTAATAACCGTAAATATCATAGATCTCCGGCATATAAACACCCGGACTCTGATAGACGATCAGGGGTTTTTCTACCGTGATCCTGGACTTGCCGTCCCGCATCCCCTCGATCAAGACCATATTGGGTTCCTTATCCACATAGGGGTAGACCAGCTGCATCCGCTTTGGCTCGACCTTATAACGGCTCATTGTGGATAAGATCTCCACCAGACGAAAAGGTCTGTGCACAAAGTAACATCTGCCGCCCGGACGAAGGAGTTTTGCCGTCTGCGATACCACATCCTCCAGATTGCAGAGCACTTCGTGTCTGGCGATGGTCTTGGCATTGCCATCATTCTTGATGCCATGATGATCGGTCATATAAGGCGGATTGCAGGTCACAACATCAAAAGAAGATGCCCCAAAAATATTTGTTGCATCTTTAATATCTCCCATGACAATGGAAACGCGGTCCTCCAAGTGATTGTAAGCCACGCTCCTTGCCGCCATATCGGCACTCTCCGGCTGGATCTCCAGTCCGGTAAAATGCTCCCCTTGTGTCTTTGCCTCTAAAAGGATGGGGATGATCCCGGTTCCCGTGCCAAGATCCAGCACTTCCTCACCGCGCTTTACCTTGGCAAAACCGGACAAAAGCACAGCATCCATGCCAAAGCAGAAACGCTTGGGATCCTGGATGATCTTGTAACCGTTGCGCTGCAATTCATCCAGCCGCTCCCCCTCATGTAAAAGTGATCCTGCCATTATTTATTATCCTCGAGTTTTGCCAACTCTTTTAATTCTTCCTTGGTGACCTTGACATTCTTGCGCTTTGCCTTGAATTTGAGGTCTCCCACTGCATAGTCACGCTCTTCCTTGGTATCATTCTGCTCGATCAACACCTTTACGCGCTGACGAAGAACACTGACTGCCTTGACCTGTCCGCGGATTCCCTCCGGTGTGGTCACATAGTCCCCGACATTCGGCAACTGGCTGTTCAGATACTCATAAGTCTCCTGCTCATTTTTCAGACAGCACATGAGTCTGCCACAGACACCGGAAATCTTGGTCGGATTTAAGGAAAGATTTTGCTCTTTTGCCATCTTGATGGAAACCGGAACAAAATCTGTCAGATAAGAACTACAGCAGAGCGGTCTGCCACAGATCCCGATCCCGCCCATGATCTTGGTCTCATCACGGACACCGATCTGGCGCAACTCGATCCTGGTACGGAATACCGATGCCAGATCCTTTACCAGTTCACGGAAATCGATTCTGCCGTCTGCCGTAAAGTAAAAGAGCAGTTTGTTGTTGTCAAAGGTGTATTCTGCATCCACCAGTTTCATGTCAAGTTTGTGCTTCTTGATCTTTTCCTGGCAGATCTTATAAGCCTCTTTTTCTTTTTCCTTGTTCTTCTCTGCCCGCTTGAAGTCTTCCTCGGTCGCGATACGCTGGACGGTCTTTAAAGGCTGAACGACCTCGTCATCCGGCACCTCCTTTGGTACTACGGCAACCGTTCCCATCTCGACACCGCGCGCAGTCTCAACGATCACGCGGTCACCGATCTTTAAGTCTAAATTCTTGGGTCCGAAATAATATACTTTACCTGCGGTGCGAAAACGCACACCAACAATCTTTATCATGCAATATTCTCCTTTATTGAAAGCAACATGAGTTCCACTGCCAAATTATAGTTTCCATTGCAGGCGATCCGCCGTCTTGCGGTATTCTCTGCCTGAATGATGGTATTCAGCCCGTGATAGGAACACTCACTTGCCTGTCTTTTTATGATCATCTTTTCATCTTGAAAAGTAATCTTTCTCTCGTCACCTGTCGCCTTATATAATAACACATCTCGAAACCAGATGTTCATCAAATCCAAATAATCACCGATCTTGGGCTTGTATTCCTCCAATTCCTTGACGGTTTGGGAAACAGCAAAGACATCCATCTTTTCCATACGGCGCATAAGTGAGGTCATATGGGATTTCATTTCGTTAAATTCCTCGGAAGATGCCAACTTGATGGCTTTTCCCAGATTTCCCTGAGCAAACTGGGCGCAGACATCTGCCTGATAATCCGGCATATTGTGATGCTCCATCAGTTCTTTGCGGATGATATCCGCAGAGACCGGCTTTAATTCCAAGGTCACACAGCGGGATAAGATGGTCGGCAAAAATCCTGCTGCATTGGTCGTAAGCAGAAAGATAATGGCATAATGCGGCGGTTCCTCGATGGTCTTTAACAAGGCATTCTGCGCCGCCCTGTTCATCTTTTCCGCCTCATCCATAATATAGATCTTGTAGTCACTCGCATAGGGCTTGATGACAATGTCGTTATTAATCTGCTGGCGGATGTCCTCCACCGAAATGGTATTGGGCTTTTCATGTGAAACATAGCGGATGTCCGGGTGGTTGTGGCTCTGACTCTGCTTGCAGGAATGACAATTCCCGCAGGCATCCCTGCTCTGGTCCTGACACAAAAGAGTCTGCGCAAATGCCTCTGCCAGCATCATCTTGCCGGCATCTTTTTCCCCGCTGATGATATAAGCGTGGGACGTTTTGCCTAAAGCGATCGCGTTTTGCAAATGCTCTTTGATATCCTCTTGTCCTTTTATGTCTGCAAACTTCATCTCAAACTACTCCGTTTTAGGTGGAAATATCCAGAAGCAATCCCCGGATCTCATCGACTTTTCCAAGGATGGCAAGATGGTCTTTTTCTTCCTTGACCAGTTCTCCCGCCAGATCATCCAAATTTTTATCCACTAATTTTACCAAACCATAGACGCGGTGACGTCCCCGGCGATCCAGAAAATTCTCTCTGGAAAACTTGTGGGAACGATTGACGACTTCATTCATGAAATCTTTGACCAGACCGCGGTATTTTTTCATATCACGGATATCCATGTGCTCAGAAATCTTCTTTCCCTGCTCCGTGATCTCATCCATCAGACCCGACAGTTTTTCCTTTAACTCCGCATCGTCGATGGCACTTGCCAGGGTGAACTTAAATCCGTCATCCGTAGGCTTTGTCTGATTCACTTCCTGCGTCTGCGTCACGCCCGACACATCATTTACCTTTAAATCCATAGGCTAGCCTTCCTCACTCATCATGACTTCGCGCATAAAGCATACGATGTCTTCCTCCGTGCGCTCCAAGTCCTCATTATAGAAAATCCTGTGGATGCCTGCCTCCTGCAATTTCTCCTTGGAAAAATCTGTGGCATCTGCCAAAAAGCGCCGACACATTTCCTCATACTTTGGATGCTTCTGACACCGCTCACGATCCAGTGCTCTTTGCAGGCGCACGCCGTCCTCTACTTCTATATATATCGGAAGAACCGCATCCCGACTAAAGTAATCCCGCAACTTGACAAAAGACTCGATCGTTCCGATCACCAGATAGTCGTGATCTGTCAGATCGATGTTGCCATCGTCAACGGTAAAATAGTCCCAGATCCCATGACAGGTGTTGTAACTGCGAATCTCCACGACCCTGCCGGATGCCAGGAGCCTGTCTTTTTCCTCATGTGTGCAGAAATGATATTCGATCCCATCCACTTCGCCTGCACGGATGGGTCTGGTCGTATAGGACACGATCTGGCGCAAGGCAAGATCATGCCGTCCCAAAATCCGCTGATATAAGGTATCTTTTCCTGTTGAACTTTTTCCTATGATACAAAAAATCTTTCCCATGTTTCTTACTCTGCTTATCCGTAAAATAAAATGCACTTACCATTTAGTATAATATAGTCCACCTCAAATGACAACGAAAAGCCCATGATCCACAAGCCCGGTGACGGTCAGCCCCTGCTTTTTTGCAAGCGTAAGCAGGTCGATCCGCTCTTGATCGATCCGCTCGCCCGGTACGATCAAAGGCACACCCGGCGGATAGATGGCAAGGGATGCTGCCGCGATCCTGCCCTCTGCCTGATCAAGAGGACAAACTTCTTTCTCTTTTTCCATAGCCTCATGATATTCCATGACCTTTTGTCCGCGCCCATATAAGGTCTGCCCCATCTGCTCCGATCCATCCTCTTCTTTTGCGCTAGCTTCCTGATCGATCTCTTTTAGTGCCTCAAAAAGACGGGCAAATCCTTCCTGGCTATCCATGACACTTGTCATGGCAAGTCCATAGGAAAAAGAGGACATTTCCAGAACCAAATGATATTTTTGCAAAAGGATCTCTTCCAGGGCATGCCCGGAAAGCCGAGTCTTTGATACGTCGATCACAATCTTTCCCGGATCCTGTCCCTCGAAAAGACGGACACTGATCTTTTCCAGACTTTGACATTTTTCATAAAAATTCTGCAGACGAGAGGCATATGCCCCAAATGCTGCTTTTTCTTCCTCCAGAAAACGGATGCACTGACAGATAGAAGCCATCAAAACATAGGAGGGTGAACTGGTCTCAAATACGTCCACATAGGTCTCGATCTGCTTCTCCGAAACAAGTGAATTTTCATTGACGTGAAGAACAGCCGTCTGGGTCAGTGCAGGCAGGGTCTTGTGCAGGCTCATAATGACAAGGTCAGCCCCACTTTCCAGCGGAGGCTTTGGGAAATAGGGATCAAAGCCCAGATGCGCGCCATGTGCGGCATCCACAATGACCGGAATCCCCCTCGCATGTGCCAAAGCCACGATCTCATCCAGCGGTTCGATCATCCCCTCATAGGTCGGCGACGTCACCACGATGGCTCCTGCATCCGGGTGGTCTTTTATCGCCTGTTCATATTCTGCGACCGACGTTCCCTCGATCATACCGATCGGACTTACTTTTGGATAGGTGTAGACGATCTGGCACTGCCGCAGCCATGCTGCATGATAAATACTCTTGTGGCTGCCCCGTCCCATGATGATGCATCCTTTTTGTGGCAAGGCAGAAAAGACTGCCGTCAGGTTGCCACAGGTCGATCCCCCGACCAGAAGATAGGACTTTTTCGCATGGTAAAGTCCAGCCATACGCTCCATAGCCTCTAAGATAAGCCCCTGTGGATCATGCAGATTATCATATCCGGGGATTTCCGTGATATCAATGGCATATGGGTCTTCCAGCCCGGTCTGCTGTCTCTTATGTCCCGGCATATGAAACGGGTAAAAGTCCGATTCCGCCAGTTCTCTTAATTTATGGTCTAACATTTTTCTTTTCTTTTTCCCTCTGTCATCTTATAATAGTATCTACATGAAAAAACGCGGATGGCTTTTCGCGTGTATGTTGGAGGTTACAATGAGTCAGGCTCTGGTCATTTTATGTGGTGGTGACAGTTCCCGCATGGGAACCGATAAGGCACTGCTGCCATTTGGCGATGAATGCTTATTAGAATATATGGTGCACAAGTTTGCTCCCCACTTTGACCGCATCTATCTGTCCGTCAACCAGCGTGGTGACTACGGACATCTGGATCTGGATGTCACAGAGATACCTGACATCTATCTCAATGCCGGTCCTATGGGGGCGATCTTGAGCAGCCTTACCATGATCGTAGAAAACCGCGCTTTTTTTGTGACCATCGACACACCTTTTATCCAGCCGTCACTCTGTAAGCACCTGCTTGCGGCATCCGAAAACTATGATGCCTGTTCACTTGCCTTGCGCGATCACTATGTCGACATCATCGCCTGCGTTTATTCCAAGGCGTGTATTCCAGCCTTTGGCAAATCCATCCTTTTGAACAACCGCACCAACAGTCAGATCCAAGCCAAGTGCTATATCAACTATGTGCCGCTTTCGGATGTTGCGCTCTGCTCGACCATGCCTTTTGAGGATCAATTTTATCGTCTGAGCGACCGCGATTCCTATTACTATGCCCTTTTCCACCAGTTACAGGACTTGGGTGGCATCCGCCATTAGTCTAAAAATCTGCCCAGTTGCGGCATCCAATCACCAAAAAAGATCTGATCTTCCATCAATTTTTCCCAGATAGGCTCTAAAAACCTACAGATCAGCCCATGCACTTCCTGCCAGGATGGCTCTTTTTTCTTCTCCTTGCGCAAAAGGCTTTTCCATTTCTTTTCCATATATGTATATGTCCCGTAACCGCTCAGGGTTTCCCATATTAAGGCACTGCATTTTACATGGTCTTTGCGGCACAGATCTCCCAAACTCTCCTGCACCTTGCGTCCTTCTAATGGATATTTGGTCAGAATCTCGTAGAGCTTTTGGTAATGTTCCATTTCCTGCAACAATTCCAGTTGTTTTACGATCGGCAGCAGATGTTCCGCGGCGACCTGTTCCACCGGATAGGCGTATATGCCGATCGTCTTGTTATTCTCCAGAAAGAGACGCAGATTTTCTTCCTTTGGAAAAACATGCTCCCCACCAAAAGGCAGGAGACTGATGCGAAAAGGCACATACATACCGCAGACTTCCATGGAAAAACGCATCCCAAATCCCTGGTCTTCTTTTTCCTCTATGACCTCTTCCGCAGCAATTCCCTCTTTTTCATATGCCTGCGTCAGATCTTTCTTGATGCGGTCTTTGATCTCTTTTAATGCTTTATCCCCGGTATAATAGTAGCGGACTTTCTCTGAAACCGCCCTCTTATAGACATCCAGCCCCAGCCTGTCACTGCCCAGAAGCCAGAAATCCTTGGCATCCGCAAATTCTGCAAAGATGCGCACCGTTGTCTCCAAGACATAGGCGCTTAAAATATGGGAAAAAGGAATATCCAATTCCTGACTTTTTGTCTTGATCCATGCTTCATTTATCATGCTATGCTCCTATAACCAGATTCCAATCATATTTTGCACTTTCTTTAAGACCTTGCGCTCCTTGGCGTATTCCATCAGTTCCGCAACGTCCTTGTCCTCATCACCGATATAGGTAAGGATGGCTTTCTTGAAATCGTTTCGATCCATCTTGTCCTGATACTTTAGGCAATCGCAGACCAGACGGTCTTTGGTGTAGATCTGCATAGGCTCGCCTGCCAGTTTTATGGTCGTCACGCCCATCCCCAGCACCTTGGGCTCTGTATAATAGGGTTGCAGATTCGGGTAATCCATCTTAAAGCGGGACTTGGAGACATTTTTGCTGACCGCAATATGCCATGCATAAGGACGCTGCTCCAGATAACCGTGATAAAAAAGAGCGGATTCCATGGTCAGCACTCCGTCTGAAAACATGCGCGCCACCATACTTTCTTCCGATCCGTCAAAATACTTGGTGGTATAATAGCCACTCTTGACCCGCTTGAGATAGCCTTCCTCCAAAAACTGCAAAATGCGTCGGTAGTCAATCCCCATGGCAAGAATATCCGATGTCTTTGCCATGCCTTGATTTTTTTGCACCAGAGCATCGATCTGCTCCAGATCATAGGCTTTCTTTTCTTCGCGGCTCAGATTTGTTAATTCCATTTTCCCCACTCCTTGATCTTACATTAGGTAATTTCATACATTCCTTACATTTATTATAAGAAGATGTCTATTTGGTGTCAATGCCATATGCCTGTCCAAATCTCCCTTCGTTTTGTCTTGTAATTTTGTTATTTTTGTCGTATATTGATAAAAGACAAGTAATTTTGTCTTTTAAAGCAATAAAAGACAGTAAGGAGATACATTATGCCGGAAATAGAAAGAAGACTTCGTAAGAACCCATCCCGTAAAGAATGTGAGGATATCATCCGACGCATCCTCATGACCGAGATGCTGGAAAAAGGAAAAAATGAACATTTTAAGACTGCCGCCGATTTCATGAAATACTTTGAATCGCTCTACCCAGCCAGTGACAGTCTGACCAAGCAGGTACAGCGCGCTATCAAGTCTCTCGATATGCCAAAAGACCCAAACGGCTACTTCATCATCAATAAGACAGCCGAGCAGTTGGATCAGGATCAGGAACTTTCCTTTATGCTGCAAAAAAGCAAGGCACAGGTGACTCCTCTGGAGGACTATGAGACACTCTTTCTGACAACGGATCCTAACTACAAGTCTTACCTCTTACAACTGATCCGAGAATCTAAGACCTGTCACGGCAAATATATCACGATCTTAGATACGACAGACGGGCTTTTGTTCTATACCAAAAATGCATCCCAACTCCGTATCCTCTTGGAAAGCCTCATACAGCATTCCTGATATTATCTGACAATAAATATTATATGCGTTAAATATCCGACATTATATAGCACAAGCACAAATGTCTGTAAATAACAAAACGACAATATACAAATTGTATATTGTCGTTTTTTATCTATTAAACATATTCTGTTGTCTAATTCAGATTATCTTGTCTTTTTTGACCGATTTGTATTCCGATGGATTGGCTTGCCGGAAGTCCGGTTAGGCTGTCGCCTTGTAGCAGTGCTTCTGCTTGACGCTGCACGACTTGCTGCTGCTTTTCGTTTCCGTCTCTTGTTGCGGCTGATCTGACGATAGCGGCTTCTCTTCTTTCGATCTTCATTCTTTCTGTGATGGTTCAAAAGGATCTGTCCTGACATAGCATTCCATACAAAGACTGCCAATAAGAGGATCAGGATAATGCCGATCACCAAAAGGATGGTCTTAAAATCAATGCGGAAATACTTCACTTTGGATCCGCCCTTGTCTGCGGAGATATTATGGAAAGGATAGGTTGCCTTTGTATTCTTTTCATAAATGACATTGGCACCGCCCACCTGTTTTCCGGCATAGGTATAGGAAATCTTGGCAACCGCGCCCTTATCGGCATTTTTATCTGCAGGTGTGACCGTCGCCTGCGCATCGGTAAAAGATGCTGTATTCGGTAAAACAACCACGCCGTCCTCATCCACGCGGATCAGATCGATCTTATCACTGAGTGAGCCCAGCGCCGCCTGATCGCTCATATCTGACAGGTTGACATTGTCTGCTACCGAATATAAGGAAAAGTTCTGAAAACAATATTCAAACAGATTTTCCGTATCATTATAATGCGCCGGATTGCTGCTGTCTAAGATTACACAAAGGAGGGTCATGCCATTTTTCTGTGCATAGGTAACGAGGGTATTTCCCGCTTCATCCGTATAACCGGTCTTACCGCCTAAGGCATATTCGTACAAATTGCTGCTTCCCCTGTGATTACTGATCATACCATGGGTATTGTTACAGTTGTAGGCTTCTTTTTTGTTGTCCGCTGGGATCGTGTATGCTCTGGTAGAACTGATCTTGCGGAATTCCGGATACTGATAAGCCGCACGCGCGATCAAAGCCATGTCTCTCGCCGTCACATAATGATCCGGGTTTGGAAGTCCGTTCGGATTGGCAAAATGTGTGCCGGTACAGCCCAATTCCTTTGCCTTGGCATTCATCATTTCCACGAACTTGTCCATACTGCCGCCGCCAACATGCTCGCCGATTGCCCAGGCGCATTCGTTGGCAGACTCTAACATCATACCGTAAAGACAGTTCTCCAGCGTCATCTCTTCCCCGACTTCTCTGGCAATATGAGAGGTATCTCCCTCATTGCCATAGACGGCTTCCTCAGAAAAGGTGACCATCTCATCCAGATCACAATTTTCCAGTGCCAAAAGGGCTGTCATGACTTTGGTGATACTCGCCGGATAATAGGAGGTGTCTGCGTTCTTTTCGTAGAGGACGGTTCCTGTCTCCATCTCTACAACGATAGCGGCTCCCGAAGTCACACTGACATTGTCCGGCCAATACTCCGCCGCCTGTGTATTTATGACACTGCCAAGCGCTGATACAACTGTGATCGCTCCCGCAAGACATAATGCCATCCACTTTTTTATTCTATTCATTTGCTTCTCTTTTCTATATCTTTTCTTTTATACTGCCCATATCTGTGCTTCTTTTTGCACATACAGTAATAGTATAAACGCATCGTTTTCCATCTGCAACAGATTTCTGCCACCTAAGCCCTATTTTATGATATAATCGTTTTGCTGATTTTTAAAATAATTTGAAATGGAGATCCTATATGAGATTAAGAAATATCCCGGGCGCAGACGAAGTGATCGCGACCAGCCCTTATTGTGTGCAGGATGCCGCCACACTTGCAGGCAAGTGGCAGTCCCTCTTCCCACAAAAACAACCTCTCCACATCGAGATCGGTATGGGAAAAGGGCAGTTTATCATGGGTATGGCAAAGGCTCACCCGGACATCAACTATATCGGTATCGAGAAATACACCAGCGTTCTTTTGCGCGCCGTACAAAAGATGGAAGCCGAAGAATGCCCGATCGACTCTTTGCGTTTTCTCTGCTTTAACGCAGAAGACATTGCAGAGATCTTTGCTCCGGGCGAAGTCGACCGGATCTATCTGAATTTTAGCGATCCCTGGCCAAAAGATCGTCATGCCAAGCGCCGCCTGACATCTTCCGCCTTTTTAGACCGCTATGACAAGATCCTGAAAAAAGGCGGTCATATCGAATTTAAGACGGATAACCGCGATCTTTTTGATTTTTCTGTAGAAGAGATCGAAAATTCCAGCACCTGGCAGATCGATGCAAAGACCTATGATCTGCATCACGACGCATCCATGAATGCCGGCAACATCATGACCGAGTATGAGGAAAAGTTCTCCTCCAAGGGCAACCCGATCTGTAAACTGATCGCCAGCCGCATAGACGACTAAGGTAAATAAGTAAGACAAAACTCCCTGCCATAACAATTTCCGGCAGGGAGTTTTTACTTCATATACTGATTGACATTTTCCTCGACCAGATCCTGTCCGATCACAATCACGACATCCTGTCCTGCTTCGATCGGCGCAAAGCGGATCTGGTCTTTTGTCGCGTTGAGCTCGACCCATTTCTTATCCTGATCCAGAAAGAATCCTTTGATCCGGAATACCCTGCCACAAGATGCATCTGCAAAGACCTGCTTTACCAGAGTTTCCAGACGCTCCCTGCCAAAGGCTTTGTTCATATAATATAAAGAAGAAAACTCGCCGCTGTCATCTACAAAACGTTTTTCGTAACTCTCTATTTGATATCCACAGTTGGCGATCTTCTCAAAATCTTTATCCACAAATTGCAAAACGCTCTTTCGGATAACTTCCCCAGAAAATCTGCGCTTGCACTGTATGCCCTCCATAGCTGCATTCAGATGTGCTATAGTCGCATCCATCTGTGCCGGATCCGCCTCATCGGCATGGGAAAGCAGGATACAACCTGCATTTGCCGCTTCGCTTGCCAAAAGATAATCGGCTGTCTTTGACAGATCCTTTTCCAATTTGGCATCCACGATCGTGATCACATTACCGATCTCATACCATTGGTCTAAGGGATCCTCACGCAGAGCATCAAAAAATTCATCCACATCATAGATCCCGGACGGCTCCACGATCACCCGGTCATAGCCGCACATACCCATGGCGATCAGTTTGGTGCGAAAACGCCTGCGGTGACAGTCTGCATCACAGCCTCCGGCAACCATTTCCAGTTCGCACTTTTCCCCTTCCAGATCCTGTAAGAGCATCATATCGACATTGATGGCACCATAATCATTTTCCAAAATCCCGATGTTTAAACCCTGACGCATGAGGTATCTGGCGTATTCTTTGATAAAGGTCGTTTTGCCGGATCCCAGAAAGCCGGTGATAAGATCGATTTTTACCATACTTGCTCCTTTTTACGTTTACTGCGCTGATATTTAAAGAGTACATAAATGACCATGAGCACGGCACCCAGCACAAAGGATGTCGGATAGGTCAGGTACACGCCCATAACGCCGTCGATACGCGGTGTCATTGTCCAGATCCAGATCACACGGAAGAGACAGAGAGAGATCAGGATGATCGCCATCGGACCCATGGTATCTCCGGTGCCCCGCAAAGCCCCTGCTAAGGAGTGGATCACGCCCAAAATACTGTAAAATGGAGCCAATGCCCAGATACACATGACCCCGGATGTGATGACTTCCGGCTCCTTGGAGAAGGCGGAAATGATCTGAGTGTCAAAGCCTAACATAATGGCTGTCATCATCAGGGTATAGCACAAATTGATGACAAAGATCATAGCTGCACCCTGGAAAGCCCGCTTGCGCTTGCCTGCACCGATATTTTGTCCGACAAAGGTCGTCGCTGCCATGGAAAAACTGAGGATCGGCAAAATGTTGAAACCATCCACCTTCATATAGGCGGAAAATCCTGCTACGACGTTGGTTCCATAGGCATTGACACCGGTCTGGATCAAAATGTTGGAAAAACTGATAACAGCATTCTGGATGGCTGCCGGCAGTCCGATTCGGACAACGCGCATTGCCCAATATTTATCCAGGCAGATATCACGGAATACCACACGGTAAGGTGCATCCACCTTTGCCAGATAACGGAATGCCAGAATACTGCTGACGCCCTGACTAATGACCGTCGCGATCGCAGCCCCTTCCACACCCATGCCAAATCCACAGATCAAAACAAAATCCAAGACAATATTAACAAGGGATGAAACCACAAGATACTGGAGCGATTTTGTGGAATTTCCGACGGCATTTAGGATGGCTGCCAGCATATTATAAAAGGTCATGAAGATCATGCCACCAAAATAAATGCGCAGATATAGGACTGCCTCCGGCATCATATCTTCCGGTGTCCCCATCGCACGCAGTAACTGCGGACAAAAGGCAACGCCAACCACTGTCGATACCAGTCCCAATACCACGGCGATCCCCAGCATATTGTGGATCACATGGTGGAGTTCATCGTAACTTTTTGCACCATAGAACTGGGAGATCAAAATACCGCCTCCGGCAGATGCTCCCAGACAAAAGGCAATCAGAAAGAACGTCAACTGTCCGCTGGCACCGACCGCCGCAAGTGCGGTCGCTCCTACATAATTGCCGACCACAAAAGAATCTACCGTGCTATACAACTGCTGCATGAAATTCCCCAATATCAGGGGGATCGCATATATGATAATGGATTTAAAAATTTTACCTTCTGTCATTGCTCCCTACTCTAAGTCTGTATATTCCAGTCCAATCTGTCCGCGAATCTGGTTAAAATCTTTCCATGAGGAGTCTCCTGCATTATGACAGGATAAAGAAAAAAGTGCTGTTTCCATCAGCACCCCCTCAAATATAAGATCCCCTCAAAAAATACGAAAAGCAGGATACGGGAGTCGAACCCGCCTATCCAGCTTGGGAAGCTGGCGCCCTACCGATAGACTAATCCTGCCTGCCTTACCAATCTCGGTACAAAAAATATTATAGCACTCCGCAAAAGGTAAGAAAAGCACCTATGTCTCATTTTTGCATAAAATAAGAGAAAGCCCGGAGACTTTCTCTTAATATGAAATGTTGTTTTTATATCCCTTATTTTTATCGGTCTTTTCACTGCATCAAGATCTGTAAATGTCTGCGAAAATCCTTTCGCTGCCTCTGCAATGACTTGAAACACCTGATCTAGCAGGAAAGACTATTTCTGTCCGTAATAGGCATTTGCCCCATGTTTGCGATAGTAATGCTTATCCTGCAATTCTACCGGTGCCGGAGTAACCTTTGGATTGATCATTTCGCAATTTGCCGCCATTTTTGCGACTTCCTCTAAAACGACCGCATTGTGTACTGCCTCATGCGCATCCTTGCCCCAGGTAAATGGACCGTGGTTCTTGCAGAGGACAGCAGGTGTCGCGATATAGTCGATGCCCTGTCTCTCAAACTCGTCAGCGATCAGGATACCGGTGTTGAGTTCGTAAGCCTCGTCGATCTCCTCCTTGGTCAGATTGCGGACACATGGAACATCCTTGTAAATGTAGTCTGCATGGGTCGTGCCGTAGCAAGGGATATTTCTTCCCGCCTGCGCCCAAGAAGTCGCCCAGGTAGAGTGGGTATGCACGATACCGCCAATATCCGGGAAACGGTTGTAAAGTACCATATGGGTCGCCGTATCGGAAGAAGGATTGTACTTGCCCTCGACCTTATTGCCCTGTAAATCCACAACGACCATATCTTCCGGTGTCAGTTTGTCATAATCTACACCACTCGGCTTGATGACAAAAAGTCCTGCTTCCCTGTCGATACCGCTGACATTACCCCAGGTAAATGTCACCAACTGATATTTTGGCAAAAGCATATTTGCCTCATAAACTTCTCTTTTTAATTGCTCTAACATAAGATCTTCACCTCGTTTTGTCAAAAATTACAGTTTCTCTACCGCTGTCTGCTCTACTGCGATCGCATCCTTAAAGGTCTTGGCATACGCGTCAAAGCCCTCTACATCCTTTGGATCCGGGTCAACGGATGTGCCAACCGCATCTGCAAAAACGCGATCTGCCAGATAATCGGCAAGCGTTTCCCCTGCTTGCTTATTGACCAGATAGGCTGCCAGAAGCGCCATGCCCCAAGGGCCGCCTTCGCCTGCCGTCTCCATAACTGAAACCGGTGTATCCAGTGCTGCCGCCAGATAATTCTGGGCTACGCCCTTGGTCTTAAAGATACCGCCATGTCCATAGATGGCGTCAATCTCAACCTTTTCTTCCTGTAAAAGCAGATCCATGCCGACCTTCAAGGAACCAAAACTTGCATACAGATGAGAACGCATGAAGTTTGCCAGCGTAAACTTGCTCTCCGGCGTACGCACGAACATCGGACGTCCCTCAACGCAGTTCATGATATTTTCCCCAGACAAAAATCCATAGGAAAGAAGTCCGCCACAATCCGGGTCTGCCTCTAAGGACTTGCGGTAAAGCGTTCCGTACAATTCATCCCCGGACACCTTTACACCAAAGGTATCTAAAACCTCGCCACATAAGCCGACCCACGCATTCAGGTCGCTTGTACAGTTGTTGGCGTGTACCATGGCAACCAGACTTCCGTCCGGTGTCGTTACCATGTCAATCTGCGGATAGTATTTGCTAAGTTCCTTATCCAAAACCACCATGGCAAATACGGATGTTCCGGCAGAAACATTACCTGTGCGCTGCTTGACGCTATTGGTCGCAGCCATACCCGTTCCGGCATCTCCTTCCGGTGGTGCGATCGGAATGCCTGCTTCTAATTCACCGCTTGGATCCAGGAGTTTTGCGCCTTCTGCGCTAAGACTTCCTGCACTTTCTCCGGCAAGACGGATCTTTGGTAAAATATCTGCCAGATGCCATGCAAAGTGGCGGTCTGCGATCAGATTTTCAAACTTTTCCATCATGACGGCATCGTATTGCTTTGTCTTAGGGTCGATCGGAAACATACCGGACGCATCACCGACACCCAGCACCTTTTCCCCTGTCATGCGCCAGTGGATATAACCAGCCAGCGTCGTAAAGAAAGCAAGATCTTTTACATGATCTTCGCCGTTTAAGATCGCCTGATACAAATGCGAGATACTCCAGCGCTCCGGGATATTGTATGAAAACAGTTGACTCAATTCTGCAGCAGCCGGACCGGTCGTGGAATTTCTCCATGTCCGAAATGGCACCAGTAACTTTCCATCCTTATCAAATGCCAGATAGCCATGCATCATGGCAGAAAAACCAAGTGCGGCAACTCTTGTCAGTTTGACGCCATATTTGTCTGCCACATCCTTTTTCAGATTGGCATAGGCATCCTGCAAGCCTGCCCAGATCTCATCATCATGGTAGGTCCAGAAGCCATTTTCCAGACGGTTCTCCCAGACATGGTCTCCGCTTGCGATCGGCTTGTGCGCCTCATCGATCAGCACTGCCTTAATTCTTGTCGAACCAAATTCAATTCCAAGGATTGCCTTTCCATCGGCAATCAATTCCCCTATGTTTCCCATAAGTACCTCCTCAAATTATTTAAAATCATACATAACTCTGTCACAAGACCTATGATCCTTATTCTGCATTTAGTATAGCATTGCCGGTTTTTTTCCACTATACGTTTATTAACGAATTTGGTTCACTTTTTTATCGCACTTGTCTGGAGATCAACTGCCGACCGGCAGAGAATTTTGGAAAATAAAAAAGCGCCAAACCTAGACATTTCTAAGTCCGACACTCTTCAAATGCGCGATCAGGGGTTCGAACCCTGGACACCCTGATTAAGAGTCAGGTGCTCTGCCAGCTGAGCTAATCGCGCTTGCTTATTTTGTTTTGCGTCACTCACAACGCAAGATTGATTATATAGCAGGGTTTCATAAAATGCAAGCATTTTTTTGAAAAAATTGAAAAAAATTTTTTTCTGTGCTATATTAGCCAAGTATCACGCCGCCAGCCGGCTTGACATTTTCAAAAAATGGAGGTCCTATGAGATTAAGAAATATACCAAGAGCGGAGAGCGTTCTAGCTTCCAGCCCTCAAGTTATAAAAAATGAAACTACTTATTTTGGCAAATGGCAGCAATTACTGGGAAACGATAATCCCATCCATATTGAGATTGGTATGGGAAAGGGTCAATTCCTTCTCCAGTTGGCTGCAAAGAATCCTCAGATTAATTATATTGGTATCGAGCGCTACTCCAGTGTCCTTTTACGGGCTGTAGAAAAATATGAAGAGCTTTCTGCTAAGAACCAAAAAGAAAGTCCTCTACCTACCAATATCCATTTCATTTGCATGGATGCCACTGAAATCGAAAAAGTATTTGCTCCGGGAGAAGTGGAAAAAATATACTTAAACTTCTCTGATCCATGGCCCAAGGCCCGCCATGCCAGAAGAAGACTGACCTCCCGTCAGTTCTTTGCCCGTTACCACAAGATCTTAACTTCTAATGGAACAGTTGAGTTTAAAACCGACAATCGCCCCCTCTTTGATTTTTCCTTAGAGGAACTTGCCGAGTCCACCAGCTTCCAGGAAGTCGCCCACACCTTTGATCTTCATCACGATGAGGCCATGAATCAGGGAAATATCATGACAGAGTATGAAGCCAAATTCTCTGCCCAGGGCAACCCTATTTGCAAATTAATCGCCAAACGAATTGACTGATACATGTTCATACTTATTTAAGAGAGAATTAATAATTGATTTCTGACAAGTATGCTATACTTGGTGAACATCTGAAAACAACACAGAAGGAAAGGTTCCAGTATGTTTTTCTATAGAAACGATTGGATGACCTATCACGAAAGGAGGAAGGTTTTATACCATCCATTATGAAAAATTTCAAAAAAATATTACCCATAACCATGGCTGCTGCCATGACTATAACTGCACTGCCTACTGTGGCATATGCTGATTCTACCAAGGTTGTTACCCTTGGGGCAGATCTTACGGAAGATCAACGGACTTCTATGTATACCTATTTTGGAACCTCCGCTGATCAGGTAACCACCATTGAAGTCAACAATACCCAGGAGCGTCAATATCTAGAAGGCATTGCCCCTGAAGCACAGATTGGTACAAAAACTTACAGCTGTGCCTATGTAGAACCAACTACCAGCGGTGGCATTCAGGTAAAAACAGCCAACTTAACTTACGTTACCAGCTCCATGATTGCCAGTACCCTCACCACCTCTGGTGTAGAGAACTGTAACGTAGTTGCCTCTGCTCCTTTTGCAGTATCCGGAACAGGAGCCCTTACAGGTATCATGTTGGCTTACGAAAAAGCTACCGGCACCAGCCTGAATGAAGATCAAAAGGAAACCGCTACTCAGGAACTGGTTACCACTACAGATCTTGCAGATTCTGTTGGACAGGACGCAGCCACAGATATTATTAACGATGTAAAAGAAGACGTAATTTCTGACAATATTACAGATCCTGATAAGATTCAGGAAAGCATTTCCGATGCCGCTGAGGATGCCGGGGTGACCCTGACAGAGGACCAAATTGCCCAGATTACTGATCTTATGGAACAGATTTCTCAATATGATTATGATGTAAAATCATTAGAGAAGACTTTGGATAATTTATCCGGAGAAGATAAAGGATTTATTTCCAACATTGTAAGCTCCATCAAAGATTTCTTCACCGGAAATTCCGGAGAGGGCATTCTCGGAGAAACAGACGATGACAGTTTGGGAGCAGGTACCATTATTGACAGCACCCTAGATTCTTCCACATCAGATGATGACAGTGATGATGGCTTCTTTAGCAAACTATCTCATTTCTTTAAAAACATTTTTGGTGGAAGCAAGTCTGACTCTGGAAGTGATGAAAGCTCTGTAAATACAAGAAACACAGGCAGCACATCCACAGATGCTACCTCTTCTGATACTAGTTCCACTGGTAGCAACGCTTCCACAAACAGCATCTCTGGAACTGATAGCACAAGTGAATCCACAGAAGATAACTACAGCACCAGCTATAATAGCAATACCGACGGTACTTCTTCAGGTTCCTCCAGCAGTGCGACAGAAAGCAATTCCAGCGACAGCTACGATAATTCAGACAGTGACACTAGTTCCACTTCCGGAACCACCTCAGATGGCTCTCTTGACAGTAGCTCAAGCCAAAGTTCTGGCACTGTCGCAGAATAAACTATCCTAATTTCAAAAGGAAAATGGCTCTAGAACTTACCCGCCGGTAAATCCTAGAGCCATTTTTATATTCTAATTAAAATTCAAATACAGCTACCCCATATGGTGACAAAGGATAAGCAAAGGAGAAGTCTCTTCCGTCACAAGCTTGTTTCACTGCCTTGTAAGTCTTCTCTTTCTCTTTTCCATTTCCTCCATACTTAGGATCATCGCTATCCAAAATCAGCTTATACTGCTTCTTCTTTGGAACACCTACACGATAGTCACTGTATTCCATAGGAGTAAAGTTACATACGAACAAAAGATTCTTCTTTCCATCCTCGGAGTGTCTCATGAAACTGTAGATACTTCTATAGGAATCATCTGCATTGATCCACTCAAAGCCCTTCCAATCTGTATCTGCCTCATAGAGGGCCTTGTTTTTCTTATACAAATGTAAAAGATCCTTCATCCAGTTCTGAATGGCCTGATGCTCCGGCTCTGCCAAGAGATACCAGTCAAGTTCTCTCTCCTCACTCCACTCGCGAAGCTGAGCAAACTCCTGTCCCATAAAGAGAAGCTTCTTTCCGGCATGGCCCATCATAAAGGCATAACCTACCTTCAAGTTTGCATATTTATCAAAACCAAGGCCTGGCATCTTATTAAGCATAGAGCACTTCAGATGTACCACCTCGTCATGAGAAAGCACTAAAATATAATTCTCGCTGTATGCATAGCTCATAGCAAAGGTCATGGCATTGTGGTTGTCCTTACGGAAATATGGGTCCAGCTTCATATACTCTGTGAAATCATGCATCCATCCCATATTCCACTTCAAGCTAAAGCCAAGACCGTCATCTTCTACCTTGCCAGTTACCTTTGGCCAGGCGGTAGACTCTTCTGCAATCATAACTGCTCCTGGATTTCGTCCAAGAACTACAGAATTTAAATGTTTGAAAAATCCTACAGCCTCTAAGTTCTTATTGCCGCCATACTCATTGGCAACCCATTCTCCATCCTTCTTTCCATAATCCAGATAAAGCATAGAAGCCACAGCATCTACACGAAGACCATCTACGTGGAATTGCTCAACCCAGTACAAGGCATTGGAAATAAGGAAATTCTGCACTTCATGTTTTCCAAAGTCAAAGATCTTGGTTCCCCAATCCGGGTGCTCTCCCTTTCTTGGATCTGCATACTCATAAGTGGGAGTGCCATCAAAATCTGCCAATCCGTGGGCATCCTTTGGGAAGTGTGCCGGTACCCAATCTAGGATAACGCCAATCTTATTCTTGTGGAAATAATTAATCATCCAGGCAAAATCGTGAGGAGTTCCATAGCGGGAGGTCGGTGCATAGTAACCAGTAACCTGATATCCCCAGGATCCGTCAAATGGATACTCCGCAATTCCCATAATCTCAATATGGGTATAGCCCATCTCTTTTAAATATTTAACTGCACTCTTGGCAAATTCCTTGTAGGTATAAAAGCCTTCGTCTTCTCTTCCCGGATGTCTCTTCCAAGAGCCAATATGGGCCTCGTAGATTGACATTGGGTTGCTATGATGATCCCAGGTCTTTCTCTGCTCCATCCAATCATCATCTGACCAGCTAATATCGGAAATGTCCAAATATTTTGATGCAGTTCCTGGTCTTAACTCTGCATGGGTTGCATAAGGATCTGCCTTCTCAATAATAGTTCCCTGAATTGTCTCAATGGAATACTTGTACATAGCATATTTCTTCACATCGGGAACAAAACATGCATAGATTCCAACGTCTCCCAAACGCTCCATAGGATTGGCCTTACGATCCCAATCATTAAATTCACCAACAACGGAAACGGATTTTGCATGGGGTGCCCATACCGCAAAATATACTCCGTCCTTTCGTCCCTGCTTTGCCTTATGCGCGCCCAGCTTCTTATAAATTTCGTAATGGTTTCCCTGTCCAAACAGATACTGATCCAGTTCCCCCACTTCATATGGTTTATATTTCTTTGTAGCCATATTACTCACCTTCCTGAATGTATTACTTTCCGCTAAATAATCAACATATTCTACAGTTTTTTCTAAAAAAACCATGGACTAGTTATTCACATTATACAATACAAGGCCATAAAAAGAAAGGGTTCTGATACTAAAATATCAAAACCCTTTCTATATAATTTCTTATTCAGCTTAAATCTTAAAATCTTCTTCCTTCAGAATGATTCGGTCGGAATCATCAGTTCCCTTACCGAATACTCTTCTAGCTAAATGCTTTGCTGTTGCCTTCTGTGAATGCTCAATGGCTTCATCCATAATATCCTTAACTTCTGCAACAGATACGGAATGATCTTCCCTCTGCATCACATCGATTCGACTATAAAGTGCCAGGATTCCCATCTCATCCAGCTTGTATCCATTTTCCTTTGCATAGGTCTGTCCAAAGGTTACCAACTCATCGTTAATGAATACCGGAAGTTCCAACTTGGAAGTAAATTTCTTACGGAAATCTGGATGGGCTGTCATAATA
>CAVLBP010000005.1:0-39099 GCA_963661325.1 bacterium | reverse complement strand
CTCTTTGTCTTAAATACGATCGGCGGGGATGTGGAGTGCGGGCTTGCCATCGCAGAAATGATCGCTGCCATACAAAAGCCGACGGTTTCTCTTGTGATCGGCGGCAGCCATTCCATCGGCATACCTTTGGCAGTGGCAACAGATCGTTCCTTTATCGTGCCGTCTGCGACCATGCTGGCACATCCGGTACGGATGAATGGCACGGTTCTTGGTGCGCCGCAGACCTATTATCAATTCAACCAGATGCAGGAGCGGATCATTGGTTTTATCTGTAGGCATGCGGCGATCGAAAAAAATCGCCTGGAAGACCTTATGCTTGCCAAAGATACCATGGCGAAGGATCTGGGAACCATCCTGGTGGGTGAGGAAGCGGTAAAAGAGGGGCTGATCTCTCAGGTGGGCGGACTGGGGGATGCCATGCAGAGGCTGGAGAAAGAAATCGCGGGCAAAAAGAAGGGGCAAAAAGACGCGTAATCTGTAGAAAAGTAATAATGACACGTTCTGGAAAATATGGTAATATTAAAAAGTTGGAAAAATCATTTATTTGGAGGACATTATGTCATTATTACAATCTATTTTAATGGGACTTATTCAAGGTTTGACCGAGTTTCTGCCGGTCAGCAGTTCCGGGCATCTGGCACTTTTTAAGGCATTATTTCATGTGCAGACAGATACCGGGATCATGTTTGATGTTTTACTGCATTTAGGCACACTGGTTGCCATTTTTGCAGTTTACTATAAAGATATCTGGGAGTTGATCTGTGAGGGCGTATCCATAGTGATCGATTTTCTGGCAAATATTGGAATCGCGATCGGCAATCTCTTTTCTTCCAAGAAAAAGAAGTACCGCAAGATGGTGGATACACCGTATCGCCGTTTTGTTATGTTGATTATTGTTTCAACCATTCCTACCGGTATCATGGGCGTTTTGGGACAGGATCTGATCGAAGCAGCATCTGCGACGGTATTGGTTCCGGGCATCTGCTTGATCATTACAAGTATTTTGCTCTTTATCTCCGACCGTGTAAAAACCGGCAAAAAGACCGAAGAGAACGCAAGTTATGGCAATGCTGTTGTGATCGGCGTATGTCAGGGCTTTGCCACACTTCCGGGCTTATCCCGCTCAGGAACAACGATCACGGCATGTCTTTTGAGCGGCTTTGACCGTACTTTTGCGGTAAAGTACTCTTTTATCATGTCGATTCCGGCAGTGCTTGGGGCAGCCGTTTTGGAACTGAAAGATTTGAGCCTTGCAACAACGGCATCTTCTGAGATCATCAATTATGTGGTCGGTATGCTTGTTGCTGCTGTAGTAGGATATATTTGTATCAAGACCATGCTTCTTGTTGTCCGCAAGAAGAAATTTACCATCTTTTCTGTATATTGCATGATCGTTGGTGTGATTGCGGTGATCGCAGGATGTATGGGATTATAAGATTAGGGGATTTGTAAATTATGGCTAATAAAACGACAAGTGCAAAACGGAATACGACCAAGACTTCCGCAAGCAAAAAGTCTACAGCCACAAAGAAACAGACAACGAAAAAAGGAACAAAACCGAAAACGACAGCCAAAAATGTCACAGTAGAGGCAGAAGTGGTCGATGTCGCCAAGGCAGAAGCCATCAAAGAGATCTTTTTGTGGATCTTTCTTGCGGTCTGCGTCCTTTTATTTTTGAGCAATCTGGGGATCGGTGGGATCGTTGGCAATGCTGTCAGTGGATTCTTTTTTGGTGTTTTTGGATTGGTTGCTTATCTGTTTCCGATCCTGCTTCTGGTTGCTACCTTTTTTGGTATTTCCAACCAGGGAAACCGGATCGCCACGATCAAACTGATCGCGGGAGGCGTGCTTACCATTTTCCTCAGTGTTTTGGTAGAATTGTTTGCCCATGGGGATGCTCCTTATGCAGCCATGCGAGCCTTTTATTATGGACGAGAGAATAAGGCGGGCGGAGGTCTTTTGGGAGGGATGCTTGCATCCGGTTTGGCGGAAGGCTTTGGGCTGATCAGTGCTTATGTACTTACCGTTGTCATTATGATCGTCTGCCTGATCCTCATTACGGAGCGTTCTTTACTACAGCAGGCTGGCAATCGCAGACGTAGAAAGAAAAGACGCTATACAGATCCAAATGAAGACCGTGAGGCAAGGCTGGCAAGGATCCGTGCCGATAAAAAGCGGCAGGAGGCAGCCGGTCAGGTAGATGAAAATGCACCGCGCAGAGACCGAAAGATCTCGGGTGTGGCATTTGATACCAAGATGGAACCGGAGATCCAGACGGTGCAGGCATCCTCGGATGAGGTGGAACAGGTACATATGGCACCGCAAAAGGACGTCGAGGTCAAGAATGTCAAGCGTGTGCCTTTATCTTCCAAGCGCACCGGATCTGCGTCAGACATTGCGTTGGATGAAGAAAAGCCAAGCCGACGCATCAATTTATCGACCCCGTCTGTGACGAATGTGATTCCGACTTCGGAAGAAGATGAACTACCTATCGTAGCAGAAATTGGTCCGGAACCAGCACCGGCAGTAAAAAGAAATGCGCCCGTGCAGGAATTATCCAAAGTTGTGGAAACGGGTCAGCCCGTGGCTGATACTCAGGCAGCCGTGGATAAACGTCCGCGCAAGACCGCGGCAAGCATGGCGGAAACCAAAAAGAGTGCAGACCAGGTGGCAGATGAGATCGCCAAGAGCAAGCAGGAGACCAAGCCGGTGGCTGCCTATAAATTTCCAACCTTATCGCTTTTGAAAAAGAAAGCGGCGAGCGGTAATGGAAATTCCAAGGCAGAATTGGAAGCCACAGCAGACAAACTGGAACAGACCCTCCGCAACTTTGGCATCAATGTAGAGGTGACGGATGTTACCTGTGGACCGACGGTTACCCGCTATGAGTTGCAGCCGGAAGTTGGTGTCCGCGTCAACCGCATTACCAATCTGGCGGATGACATCAAGTTGAATCTGGCGGTTACGGATATCCGTATCGAAGCACCGATCCCGGGCAAGGCAGCCGTTGGTATCGAGGTTCCAAATAAAAATAAAGTCATGGTTTCCTTTGAGGAAATGGCTTCCTCCGCAGAGTTTAAAAAAGCAGAGTCCAAGGTGACCTTCTGTGCCGGACGGGATATCGCGGGCAATGTCATCACGGCAAATATTGCCAAGATGCCCCACCTTTTGATCGCGGGTACGACCGGTTCCGGAAAATCCGTCTGTATCAATACGATCATCATGAGTATCTTATATAAGGCAAGACCGGATGAGGTCAAGTTTATCATGATCGATCCAAAGGTCGTAGAACTCAGTATTTATAATGGCATACCACATCTTTTGATCCCGGTCGTTACCGATCCCAAAAAGGCAGCAGGTGCTTTGCACTGGGCGGTTACAGAAATGGATGACCGTTATCAGAAATTTGCGGATGCCAGTGTGCGTGATATCAAATCTTACAATAAAAAACTGGAAGAACATAACTATCAGTTACCGATCAATTCCAATGGAGAATTGGGTACCTTTGAAAAGATGCCGGAAATGGTCGTGATCGTAGACGAGTTGGCAGACCTTATGATGGTTGCCGCCAAGGAAGTCGAAGAATCCATCTGTCGTCTGGCACAAAAGGCCAGAGCCGCCGGTATATATCTGATCTTAGCGACCCAGCGACCATCCGTAGATGTCGTGACCGGTCTGATCAAGGCGAACATGCCATCCCGTATCGCATTTGCGGTCAACAGTGGCGTGGATTCCAGAACCATTCTGGATATGTTTGGAGCAGAAAAACTCTTGGGAAACGGAGATATGCTTTATTATCCACAGGGCTATACCAAGCCATTGCGAGTGCAGGGCGCCTTTGTTTCAGATGAGGAAGTACAGGATGTAGTCGACTATATCAAGGGCAACAACGAAGAGGCTTCCTATGATGAAAATGTGACCAGGCATATTGAGTCCGGCGCAGATGACAGTGACGGTGCTACCGCTATCGGAGGCGGCAGTGGCTTTGAAGATACGAGGGATTCCTATTTCGCAGAGGCAGGGCGTCTGATCGTATCCAAGGAAAAGGGCTCGATCGGTATGTTACAGCGTAACTTCAAGATCGGCTTTAACAGAGCAGCCCGCATTATGGATCAGTTGGAGGAGGCTGGAGTTGTGGGACCGGAAATGGGAACAAAGCCAAGAACGGTACATATGACACCGACTCAGTTTGAGCAATTCTTAAACCCATCAGCAGTTTCAGCGGTGGAAGAGGAATATCCGGTCAGTGATGACTTTTAGGATAGAGGTTACTAGAGACCAGATAAGATTTTATTTATGTAAGGAGAGAGAACATGAAAACAGACATCCAAATCGCACAGGAAGCGACTATGCTTCCGATCACCGAGATCGCAGAACAGGTAGGACTTATGCCGGATGACTTGGAAATGTATGGAAAATACAAGGCTAAGTTGTCAGATGAGTGTATGGAGCGTTTGGCAAAGGAAGAAGACGGCAAACTGGTACTTGTCACTGCGATCAATCCGACACCGGCAGGCGAGGGAAAGACGACGACCAGTGTTGGCTTGGGACAGGCTTTTGCCAAGTTAGGCAAAAAGGCAGTCCTTGCACTTCGTGAGCCTTCCTTAGGACCTTGCTTTGGTATCAAAGGTGGTGCTGCGGGCGGTGGCTATGCCCAGGTCGTTCCGATGGAGGACCTCAATCTGCATTTTACCGGAGATTTTCATGCGATCACTTCTGCAAATAATTTATTGGCAGCCCTTTTAGACAACCATATCCAGCAGGGCAATGAACTTGGCATCGATCCAAGACAGATCAAATGGAAGCGCTGCCTGGATATGAATGATCGCGTGTTGCGTAATACCGTTGTCGGCTTGGGAAGCAAGATGGATGGTATGGTCAGAGAGGATCATTTTGTCATCACCGTTGCTTCTGAGATCATGGCGATCCTTTGTCTGGCGGATGATATGGCAGACTTAAAGAGAAGACTCGGCCGCATTATCGTGGCATACAACTTTAAGGGAGAGCCGGTTACGGCGGCAGATTTGCAGGCAGTCGGTTCCATGGCAGCCCTTCTAAAGGATGCCTTAAAGCCGAATATGATCCAGACCTTAGAGCATACACCGGCACTGGTACATGGCGGACCATTTGCCAATATCGCACATGGCTGCAACAGTGTGCGCGCGACAAAGATGGCTCTTAAAATGGGAGATATCTGCGTGACAGAGGCGGGCTTTGGTGCTGATCTGGGTGCAGAGAAATTCTTTGATATCAAGTCCCGCATGGCAGGCTTACATCCGGATGCCGTTGTTCTGGTAGCAACGATCCGTGCCCTCAAATACAATGGCGGTGTGGCAAAGGATGCCTTGTCTGAGGAAAATATGGATGCTTTGAAAAAGGGCATCGTCAATCTGGAAAAGCATATTGAAAACTTACAGAAATTCGGTGTGCCGGTCGTAGTGACCCTGAATTCCTTTATTACAGATACCGAGGAGGAGACAGCCTTTGTCCGTGACTTCTGCGAAAAACGCGGTTGTGCCTTTGCTTTGTCTGAAGTTTGGGAAAAAGGCGGTCAGGGTGGCGTGGCTCTGGCAGAGACCATTTTGGATGTCTTAGACCATAAGGAAAGTCATTTTGCACCGATCTATCCGTCTGAAATGTCACTAAAAGACAAGATTGCTACGATCGCTAAGGAGATTTATGGAGCCGCAGATGTTTCTTATGCACCTGCTGCGGAAAAAGAACTGGCACATATTACGGAACTTGGTATGGGAGACTTCCCTGTATGTATGGCAAAGACACAGTATTCCCTTTCCGATGATGCAAAGAAATTGGGAAGACCGGAAGGCTTTACCTTAAATGTAAGAGAAGTCTATGCAAGTGCGGGTGCAGGCTTTGTGGTGGTCGTTACAGGAGCCATCATGACCATGCCGGGACTGCCAAAGAAACCGGCAGCATTTGGTATTGATGTTTCAGATGACGGCGTGATCACCGGATTATTTTAAAATATACAGACTGGAAAGCGAGAAAAAACAATGGCAGAAATCATTGATGGAAAGAAGATCTCACAGGAGATCAAAGATGAATTAAAGGAAAAAGTTGCCGAGATGCATGCAAAAGGACAGGAAGTTACCCTAGCCGTAGTTCTGGTGGGACAGGATCCGGCATCCTGCGTTTATGTGCGCAATAAGAAAAGAGCCTGTGAGTATATCGGCATCCGTTCTTTGTCCTATGAACTGGCAGAAGATACCAGCGAAGAAGAAGTGCTGGCACTCATTGATAAATTAAATGGCGACACGGATGTAAATGGTATTCTGGTACAGTTGCCGCTCCCGAAACATATGGACGAGGACAAGATTACCAGAGCCATTGATCCGATCAAGGATGTTGATGGTTTTCATCCGCAGAATGTCGGTGCACTTTCCATCGGTCTGCCGGGTTTTGTATCCTGCACACCGGCAGGCATCATCCAGTTGTTAAAGCGCAGCCATATCGACATGGAAGGCAAGCATTGTGTGATCGTGGGACGCAGTAATATTGTTGGAAAGCCAATGGCACTTCTGATGCTGCGTGAAAATGCTACGGTCACCGTGACCCATTCTAGAACCAAGAATCTTGCGTCTGTGACCAGACAGGCGGACATCCTGATCGTTGCGATCGGCAAGAAGCAGTTTATTACGGCAGACTATGTCAAAGAGGGTGCCGTTGTCATTGATGTTGGTATGCATAGGGATGAGAATAACCATCTTTGTGGGGATGTGGCATATGATGAGGTGGCACCGCATTGTTCTGCCATCACACCGGTTCCGGGTGGCGTTGGACCGATGACGATCGCTATGCTCATGCATAATTGTCTGGAATCCGTTGATCTGCAAAAATAGGAGATTGCTATGAAATGTAGTAAATGTGGAGCCGAGATTGATGCCGGCAGTGTTTTTTGTAAAAAATGTGGGGAACCGGTGCAGATGGTGCCGGATTACAATATCTTAGAGGATGACTTTCTGGTATCCCTTTTAGAGGAAGAAAAATCAGCCGGAAAAACGGAAGATCAGCCGGAGGCAGCCGGACAAAATGTCCAAGCGGATAAGAAGACTTCTGCCGGTGGCAAGAGTGCTTCTGCCACTAAAAAAACAGTAGAAGAAAAGCCGGAAAAGAAAAAGGGCTTTGCGGGGCTTTGGGCAAATAAGAAGGCAAGAACCGGTCTGATCGGCGGGATCATTGCCTTATGCCTTTTGCTGGTCTTTTTGATCGTCTACATGACATCTTATGACCATTATGTCGCCAAGGGCAAGACCTTGGATGCAAAAGAGGATTATACCGGTGCTCTGGACTATTACAATCGTGCCATAGAAAAGAACGATACCAAGACCAAGGCAAAGATCCTTGCAGCCAATGACTATATCAAGTTGGAAGAATATGATACAGCGGAAAGTTTATTATTAGAGGTGATCGCTCAGGATGATGATAATGTCTCTGCCTACAAATCACTGATCGTTCTTTATCTGACCACAGGCGATTATGATAAGTTGACCAACTTACAAACACAGGCTTCCAGCCAGAAGGTCTTGGAACTCTTTAATGACAACCTTTTGTCTGCACCGGTCTTTTCTGTGGATGGTGGGAAATATGATGATGATGTTACGATCGAACTTTCCTGCAAGACAGGCAAGATCTATTATACCCTAGATGGCAGTGATCCGACCGAAGGTGGTATTCTTTACACGGAAGCCTTTACTTTAGAGGAGGGCACGACGACAGTCAAGGCGGTATGCGAAAATGACGACAAGACCAGTCAGGTGATCGAAAAAAAATATAAGATCACTTATGCAGATCCGGATTATCCGGTTGTCACCCCATCCGGTGGTAGTTTTTCGACGCCGACGACGATCACGGTAGAAGTGCCGGAAGGTGCGAGCGTCTATTATACCTGGGATGGTACGACACCAACGCAGGCCTCTGCCAAGTACACAGGACCGATCGAGATGATGGAGGGCAACAATATCTTATCTCTGATCCTGGTGGACAAGCATGGTAAGACCAGTGATGTCTTAGAGTGCAATTACAAATATATACCGCAATAAGAAAAAAGCATTAAGACCGCAGGATTTTCCTGTGGCTTTAATGCTTTGCTTATATGGAGGCAAAATAGTTATGAATATCACCATCTTATGTGTTGGGCAGATTAAGGAAAAATATTTTCGTGATGCGATCGCAGAATATCAAAAGCGTCTGAGCCGTTACTGCAAATTGCAGATCATCGAGGTTGCAGACGAAAAGACCAAAGAAAATGCATCCGATGCGGAAAATGATCTGATCCGCAAAAAAGAGGGAGAACGGCTCCTCAAACATATCAAAGACAGCGATTATTGCATCACCTTAGAGATCGACGGAAAGATGCTGACATCGGAAGGTTTATCCAAAGAGATCGACCGTCTGGGGCTGGCTGGAAAGTCCAGTCTGGTCTTTGTGATCGGCGGTTCGATCGGTCTGGATACCGCTGTCTTAAAACGCAGTGACTATGCCTTGAGTTTTTCCAAGATGACCTTTCCACACCAACTGATGCGGGTCATTCTTTTGGAGCAGATCTACCGGTCTTACCGCATTATGCGTGGCGAGCCATATCACAAGTAAAAAGACCTTTTGAGGCATATGTTTCAGGCAGGAGTCATATACTGCATTATGATGAAAAATGATAAGAGGACGATCGGCAATCTTTTAGAACGGGAGGAACCACTGGAAAATCCTTTGATGATCGGCATGATCCAATTAACCCTTCTGGGAAACCGCAGTGCCTTGATCGAAAATTATAAGGGACTGATCGAGTACCATGACAAATTGATCATCGTGCAGTCCAAGGAAGAGGAAGTCAGCATCTTTGGGGATCATCTGCGGATCTGTTACTATACCAGAACCGAGATGCAGATTGCCGGAAACATTGAAAAAATAGAGGTAAAGGAAAAGAATCATTGATCTTATTTCGTTTTTTTAAAGGCTATGTGTGCGTAGCATTTACAGGAGATGATCTTCCCCGTCTGATCAGAATATGTATTAGCCGGGGGATTTTTTTGTGGAATGTAAAAAGTCAGGATCCCTATCATATGCAGGCTATGCTCTATGGACAGGATGTCTGGAAATTGCATGATATACTGCATAAAACCAAATCCAGACTGCGGATCCAAAAGAAGATCGGATTGCCCTTTGTTTTTCACAGATACCGCCACAAGACAGGCTATGTTTTTGGCATCTTTGTCATGTTTGTCCTTCTCTTTTATGTCTCGGGCTATATCTGGATGATCCGGGTGTCGGGAAACTCTTTTGTGACAGAAGAAATGTTGAAATCCTATCTGGCGCAAAAAGAGCAGGGGATCGGTTGCAAAAAGAAGGATTTGGATTGTGATCTTTTGGAAAAAGAGATCCTTGCTGACTTCCCGGAAGTCATCTGGGTGTCCGTTTCTATGAAGGGATCCTCCTTGCAGATCGCCATGAAAGAAAAGATGGCGGTGACCGAAGAAAAGCAGGAGGAAGAAACAAGCGGCATGGATCTGCTTGCGCCATGCGATGGTAAAGTCACATCTCTTTACGTGCGCGATGGAACAGCGGCGGTGGAAAAGGGAACAGATGTCAAAAAGGGGGATGTCCTGATCTATGGCTGGATCGCCATTACCAACGATGCCGGAGACCAGACTTTGGCATATGCACCCAAAAATGCGGATGGGGATGTCATGGTCGAGGGCGTCTATGCCTTTTCCTTTGCGGAAGAAATGACCTATCAGAAAAGGATCGAGACGGGGCAGTGCAGGGAATACCTTGTCTTTGGCACGAATGCATCTTATTTTAATGCCATTCCCTATATGTTGGGAAAAACAAGGCAAACGACTTTGAATGAGATCCGCCCTTTGTCGATCGGAGGTCTTTTTGATCTGCCTATCTATTGCAATCATTTGACAGAAAAATCTTATAAATTGCAAAAAACGTCACATAGTAAAAAGGAAATGCAGGAAATCATGCAAATGCATCTTGTTGACCTGCAAAAAAACTTTGAGGAAAAAGGTATTCAAATAATGGATAAAAATGTTATTATGGAATATAGTAATGATTTGTGCACCATGCATGGAGAATTGCTCCTGCAATCTCCGGCGACTGAAAAGAGACAGACGGTCTTGCCGGAAATATCCGATATAAAGGAAAGCATTTATGAGTGAAAAAGAATGTATTCTTGATATACCAGTAGAACATCTGGAGAATATCTTTGGTCAGTTTGATGCCAATATTCAACTGATCGAACAGACTCTTTCCGTTACTTTTATTGCAAGAGACGATCGCTTAAAAGTCATCGGAGAGGAAGATGGGATCAAAAGTGCGGCTGATATCATGCAGCGTCTTTATGCACTTTCAAAAAAGGGAGAGACGATCACCAAGCAGGAGGTCAATTATCTGCTGGGGCTGACGGAGCAAAAACTGCCAACCAAGGCGGTGGAAGATCTGGCAGATGACTGCATCTGTCATACCACTTCCGGCAAGCCGATCAAACCCAAGACGATCGGGCAAAAAGCCTATGTAGATGCGATTCGGGATCAGATGATCACCTTTGGCATCGGTCCGGCAGGAACCGGTAAGACCTATCTTGCTATGGCAATGGCGATCACTGCCTTTCAGCGGGAAGAAGTCAGCCGTATCATACTGACACGACCGGCGATCGAAGCCGGGGAGAAATTGGGCTTTTTGCCGGGAGATATGCAGAGCAAGGTGGATCCTTATCTGCGTCCTCTATATGATGCCCTGTATCAGATCATGGGGGCAGAAAGTTTTGCACGCAATATGGAAAAAGGTCTGATCGAGGTGGCACCACTTGCCTATATGCGAGGCAGGACGCTGGATAATGCCTTTATCATTTTAGATGAGGCACAGAATACGACACCGGCGCAGATGAAGATGTTTCTGACCCGTATCGGTTTTGGTTCAAAGGCGGTTATTACAGGAGACGCGACGCAAAAGGATCTTCCGGCAAGTGTCAGATCCGGTCTGGATGTGGCAGTGGATGTCCTTAGCAGCGTAGATGAGATCAGTATCTGTAAATTAAGTGGTGCGGATGTAGTCCGTCATCCTCTGGTACAAAAGATCGTACATGCATACGAGGTCTACGAGAAGAAGGAAGAGACGAAAAACAAAAAGAAAAAGGTTGGAAAGACACATGGAAAAGACCGTGGAAGAAAATAATATTTCCGCTAAGAGAATGGCATACTGTCTGGGAATGGGATTTCTTTTTCTGGCAGGTCAGATCTTGCTTTGTCTGGGGCAGGAAATCCTTTTGGATCAGTTCTTATGCCTTGTGACCTTAGATATCAGTTTCCTTCTGATTTTTGCCCTTGCTTTGCTGAAACATCGTTTGCAGGGAGCATTGCCGCAGAAGCAGTCGGCCTCCTACCAAAAGGTATTTTTATCGGTCTTGCTGGCATGGGTTGTCTTACTTGCTGCTGCCTTTTGTCCGCATTTTTTTGCACCGGTTCTGCTCATCGGCATACTTTTATTTCCGGCAATGGATGATGTGCTTGCCATGGGGCTGGGACTATATATGGTCTTGCTTTTAGGGCTCACACGGAGTTTTAGTCTGTATGAGATCGTCTGCTATAGCCTCTTGGTCATTTGTGGCATTTTGCTGACACCTTATTTACAGGGCAGGGAAAAGACAAGTTTCTTTGGCATTCATTTGCTTTATTTTGTTCTGGGGTTTTTACTGCCGGTCGTATTTTATTATCTTTCCCATCATACGTTGGGGATCCGACAGGTCCTGTGGGGCTTGGGGGATGGCATGGTCTACACTTTTGTGGTTCTTGCCCTGGTTCCCTGGCTGCTGCAAAAAAATCAGACAGAACTGGAAAAGTCCTATCGGCTTTTCTTAGAAGATACTTATCCGCTTGTAACGGATATCCGGCGATTTTCTATGGCAGAATACAATCACGGCAGGAGGGTTTCTCGTCTGGCGGGGATCTGTGCGAATGAGATCGGTGCAGATGCTGCCTGTGCCATGATGGCAGGATTTTATTACCGCTTAGGCAAGATGGAAGGAGAGCCGGAGATCGACAACGCACTGCGTCTGGCAAACAACCACTGTTTTCCGACCGATGTCATGGCAGTCATGGAGGAGTACGGAGCAGTCTTACGCCTGCCGCAGACGCCGGAATCGGCGATCGTGCATATGGTAGATGCCCTGGTGACCAAGATCGAACTTTTAGATCAGGATACTATGTCTAGCACATGGAACCAAGATATGGTAATATATCAAACGTTGAATGAATTATCACAAAAGGGGATCTATGACGAGTCGGGTATCAGTATCAACCAATTTTTAAAGATCCGAGAGAAATTAGTCCGGGAGGATTCTTTGTTATGACATTATTATTAGAAGAAGATGTGGATGTCCCATTTTCCTTTGACTATCGCAAGGTGGCAGAAGAGGTCATTGATAAGGCATTAGAAGTGGAAGAATTTCCCTATGAAGTCGAGGTGAGTCTGGTGCTTACCGATGATGCGGCGATCCATGAGTTAAACCAGCAATTCCGGGAAATGGACCGGTCTACGGATGTCTTGTCTTTTCCTATGATGGATTATCCCACGCCGGGAGATTTTTCTTTGCTGGATCTGTCGGCGACATCCGAAAAGGATGAACTGATTTTGGGAGATATTGTGATCTCTGTAGATCATGTTTTGGCGCAGGCAGAAGAATACGGGCATTCGATCAAGCGGGAATACGCTTTCTTGATCGCACACAGTATGCTGCATTTGATGGGCTACGATCATATGACCCCGGATGAGGCAGCCCTTATGGAAGAAAAACAGTCTTATATCTTAGATTTATTACATATTACGAGGGAGGAAGAAAAGAATGTCTAAGAAAGCATTGATTGGCATTATCTGTGCCATTGTAGCGGTACTCGCAGGAGGCACTGCTGCATTTGCCTTTACACATCAAAAGAAGGATGAGGGGCAGACTCAGGAAGTTGTAGAAAAAGAGGAAGAAGTCAACCATGATGGACAGGTCAAGTCTTATCTGACCGGTCAATGGGTCGATCAGTCGATCGGCCGCAGTCGTGCCGTTGCTGTCATGACAGAGAATACCAAAGAGGCTTTGCCACAGTACGGTTTAAATTCTGCCGGTGTTTTGTATGAAGCACCTGTAGAGGGATCTATCACGAGAATGATGGCGATTTATGAAGATTATTCTGATTTGACCCAGATTGGAAACGTGCGTAGTTGCCGCCCATATTATGCATACTTTGCTGCAGAATTTGATGCCATTTATGTGCATTTTGGGCAGAGTGTCCAGGGCGAAGAATTATTGTCTACCGGTATTGTAGATAATCTGAGCGGCTTGGACGGATCCTTGGGAGATACTTTTTATCGTACCAGCGAACATGCTGCACCACACAATGCTTATACGAGCGCAGAGGGTATTGCCAGTGGAATGGCAAAGAAGGGATATTCTACTGAATATAATGCATCTTATGATGGACACTATATTTTTGCAGAGGATGACAGCCCAAATACCTTGTCATCCGGCAGTGATTGCGTTGTTGTAGCACCATATTATTTTTACAATCATCCGTATTTTATTTACAACAAGGATAGCCAGACCTATGCCAGATACCAGTTTGGTGCAGAACAGATCGATTCTGTAGACGGCAAGCAGATAGAGGTTTCGAATATTATTTTCCAGAACGTCAATAATAGTATCTATGAGGGAACCCAGTACTTAAATATTACCGTTTCCGGTTCCGGAGAAGGTAAATTCTTTACACAGGGTAAGATGATCGACATCACATGGCGCAAGGGCGATGATGGTATCACACATTACTATGACAATGATGGCAATGAGATCGTCTTAAATCAGGGTAAGACATGGGTATGTATCATCCAGAGCCAGTATGCAGATGACTCTGCATTCTATGCGACCGAAGATGAATTTTCATCAGCACAGTAAGAGTTAAGAGGTAAAAATTGGGTAAGTCAAAGAACAGTGATGCCAGTTTTATTATGCAGGGATCCATCCTTGCCATTGCATCCATTATCAGCCGTATCGTGGGACTTATTTATCGTATCCCCCTGACGGCGATCATTGGAAAGACAGGTAATGATTACTATGGAACGGCATACAGTATTTACAATATCATATTGATCATGTCTTCATTCAGTCTGCCGCTGGCAGTCTCCAAACTGGTTGCATCCAGAATGGGAAATGGCAGAGTAAAAGATGCCTTCCGCGTATTTAAGGGAGCGCTTGGATTTGCTATCGTCAGTGGCGGGCTGGGAGCCTTGCTTTTGTATTTTGGTGCCGACTATTTTACCGGGACACTGCTAAAGACACCTTTGAGTGCGATCGCTCTTAAGGTCTTGGCACCGACCGTGTTTGTCGTGGCTTTACTTGGAGTGTTCCGTGGCTTTTTCCAAGGTTTGAATACCATGATGCCGAGTGCCTTTTCCCAGGTGGCGGAGCAGATCTTAAATGCCATCGTCAGTGTGGTTGCCGCTTATATGCTTTATTCTTATGGAAAGAAGGTAGGGGCGGTCTTAGGGGATGCGGATGCTTACGCGGCAGCTTACGGTGCTGCGGGTGGAACTCTGGGTACGGCGGCTGGTGCCTTTTTGGCTTTCCTATTTGTGCTTTTTGTTTATCTGGTCTATCGCAAGCGTTTCAAAAAACGTATGCGACGTGACCATCACCGCGATCAGGAGTCTTATGGACATGTATTAAAGATGCTTTTGCTGACGATTTTCCCGATTTTGCTCAGCACGATCGTTTACAATGTCAGCACCCTTATTGATCAGGGTGTATTTAAAAATATCGCATCCTTACAGGGCTATTCTGCAAAGCAGATCTCGGAATGGTGGGGCGTGTATTCCGGTCAGTTTATCGTTCTGACCAATGTGCCGATCTCCATTGCGTCATCCTTGGCGGCATCCAGCGTACCGAGCCTTTCCACGGCATACCACGCCAGAGATTTTGATACGGTAAACCGGCAGATCTCTCTGGCGACACGCTTTATCATGGTCATTGCCATTCCTTCAACCATCGGTATGGCAATCCTGGGCAGACCGCTCAACTTGCTTTTGTTCCATGATGGTGATAAGACGACCATGATGATCATGCTGCTGGGAACCATTTCCATTGCGCTCTTTGGACTATCGACCTTGACCAATGGACTTTTGCAGGGGATCGACCGCATGAAGACTCCGGTCATCAATGCTGTGATTTCTTTGCTGGTACATGTCATAGCCTTATTCCTTTTGATGGAACTGTTTGATCTGAATATTTATGCGGTCGTGATCGCCAACAATATTTACGGTCTTTGTGTCTGCATCTTAAATGATCTGGCACTGCGCCGTTATAGTGGGGCGAGGGTGGATCTGCAAAAGACCTATATCATTCCTTTGTTTGCATCTATCGTTATGGGAATCGGTGTTTTCTTATCCTATGAATTGGTGCACAAGATCATCAATTCCAATGCAATCGCAACGATCCTAAGTATCTGTATTGGTGTAGTCATCTACTTTGTTTTGCTTTTGCTTATGAAGGGACTGACAGAATCAGAACTGGCGCGTATGCCAAAGGGCAATACCATCATTGCGCTGGCAAAGAAAATGCACTTGTTGCAGGAATCCTGAATATAATTTTATAAAATGCAAATACTGTTTGTGGTGATGATAATGAAACGAACAAACAGTATTTGTATTTTTTTATGTATTGGACTTGTAGCACTGGCACTGATCTTTTTTGCCTTTGCCAAAATAAGTGACAAAGAAGAGGAGCAGCCGGTGGAAGAAGACCGGATGCTTCTGACGGAAAATTCCAGTATTCCCAGTGCCAGCGAACAGCAGGCAAAGTATATGGTGCTCCTGGAAAATGACACGGTCGTAGTCTATGAGATCGTCGACTGGAAAAAGTATCTGACGACGGATATCACAAAGGAACGTCTGCCGGAAGATGTTGTCGAAGATTTAAGAGCCGGCATGGATTTTTCCAGTGAAAAAGACCTCTTTGCCTTTTTGGAAAATTACAGCAGTTAGTCTCATAAAACTGCCTCGCCAGTGTTGAGAATTGACAGGTCTTATGCTACAATGGCATGTGGTGATTTTTATGAAGAATACTAGCAGTAGGGGATATGACGTCATTGTGGCAGGCGGTGGAGCTGCGGGAATGGTAGCGGCTATTTTTGCAGCCAGAGCCGGTGCGTCTGTCCTTGTGATCGAATTTAATGATAGACTTGGGAAAAAGATTTTAGCGACCGGAAACGGCAGATGTAATTACACCAACCGGGCTATAGATCTGAACAATTACTACGGAGCGGATAGGGCTTTTTTGGAGCAGGTCTTTGCCGGATTTTCAGAGCAGGATACGGAAGAATTCTTTCGAAATCTCGGTATTGAGCCCTATGAACAGGACGGACTTTTGTATCCGCGGAGCAAACAGGCAAAGAGCATTCAGGAGGCATTGATCCGGGAGATCCAAAGGCTGCCTGTGACACTTGTCATGGAAAAACAGGTCAAGCGTATCGAAAAGACGGATCCGGGATTTCTTGTTACAACGGCAGACAAAGAGACTTTTTTGGCAGAAAGCGTTATTCTTGCCTGTGGCGGCAAGGCATCTGCCATCCGTGGCAGTCGGGGAGACGGCTATTATCTGGCATCCTGTCTGGGACATGAGATCACGGAGCCGGTACCGGCGCTTGTGCAAGTGCATGCGGCGGATCCTTTGGCAAAAATGGCTGCGGGGGTTCGGACAGATGCCGGGATCACAACCTGGATCGACGATAAGAAGGCTGCTTTCTGGCAGGGTGAATTACAGATCACCGATTACGGGCTTTCGGGCATTGTGGTCTTTCAGTCCAGCCGGCTGGTGGCATATGGACTCTTGGAGAAAAAGGATGTCTGTCTGGAAGTGGATTTTTTGCCGGAATACAGTCAGACAGAGGCAGAGGATCTCTTACAAGCACGTTTACAGATGAGAGCGGGGGCGCTGACGCTGGAGCAGACTTTACAGGGACTTTTGCATGACAAACTGATTGCTCCGATCTTAAAGAGAGCCGGACTTGCACCGGATAAATTCGCAAAAGATTGTAATAAAGAGGATAAAAGGCGACTTTTGGCAGCCCTGCGCCATTATGTGGTAAAGATCACGGATACCCATGGATTTTCCAATGCCCAGGTCACGGCAGGCGGTATAAAGACCAGCCGGATCGATCCAAAGACCATGGAGTCAAACTTGGTGCCGGGACTTTTTTTTGCCGGAGAAGTCGTTGATGTGGATGGTATCTGTGGAGGCTATAATCTGCAATGGGCATGGTCCAGTGGGGCACTTGCAGGTATGCATTGTATAGGAAAAAGAAAATGATCTTAATCAGACAGTTAAAACTTGCCGTGTCAGAGCATGAGACAGAAGACATCAGACAGGCAATCGCAAAGAAAATACATATTACAGAGGCATCGATCTATGAGATCGAAATCTTGAAACGTTCGATCGATGCAAGGAAAAAGCCGGATCTTTTTTATATTTATACCGTGGCAGTCCGTCTGGATGTCCAGCCGGAAAAGAAGGTACTAAAGAGATGTGCTAAGGATAGAGACATTGCCCTGTATCAACCGGTGACTTTTCAGATGCCAAAGAGTGGAGAGCAGCCGCTTACTAAGCGACCGGTCATTGTCGGTATGGGACCGGCAGGTCTTTTTTGCGGGCTATTGCTGGCGCGTGCCGGCTTTGCGCCCATCCTTTTGGAGAGAGGCCGTGCGGTCGAAAACAGACAGGCAGATGTGGAAAAATTCTGGCAGACCGGATTGCTTGATACAGAGTCCAACGTGCAGTTTGGCGAGGGCGGTGCCGGGACTTTTTCGGACGGTAAACTCAACACCCTGACCAAGGATAAGACTGGGAGAAATCAATTTGTCTTGCAGACTTTTGTGGAATTTGGGGCACCAAGGCAGATCCTTTGGGATGCAAAGCCTCATATCGGTACAGAAATCCTGCAAGAAGTCGTAAAGAATATGCGACAGGAGATCCAGCGTCTGGGTGGGCTTATCTATTTTGAGACAAAGTTTGAGGATTTTGAGGTCAAAGATGGACTTTTGTCTGCCTTAAAGATCCGACAGGCAGGTCTAAAAGAGCCTATTACGCTGGATGCAAGTGTGGCAGTCCTTGCCTTAGGACACAGTGCCAGAGATTCCTTTCAGATGCTCTATGAGAGAGGTCTTTCCATGAGTGCCAAGGAATTTGCGGTAGGGCTTCGTATCGAGCATCCGCAGACCATGATCCAGGAGGCACAATACGGTAAGGGTGCACCGGGATTTTTGGCGGCAGCCCCTTATAAGATGGCGACCAAATTAAAAAATGGACGAGGGGTTTATTCTTTTTGTATGTGTCCGGGTGGCTATGTCGTCAATGCATCTTCTATGCAGGAACATCTGACAGTCAATGGTATGAGTTACTCCAAGCGGGATTCTGCAAATGCCAACAGTGCCATTGTAGTATCAGTAGGTGCAGAAGAATATGCCATGGATGATCCCATGGGGGCGATCGCTTATCAGATGGCTCTGGAAAAGAAGGCGTACACCTTGGCAAAGGGAGCCGTTCCCCAGCAGTTATATGGTGATTTTTGTGGCAATGTCAAAAGTTCTTCCTATGGCGATTTTACTTCACTTACCAAGGGAAAGACAGATTTTGCCAATCTGCGGGAACTTTTTTCTCAGGAGATCAATGCCTCTTTTGTGGAGGGCATGACCTTGTTCGGGCATAAAATGACAGGCTTTGACCGGAAAGATGCCATATTATCCGGCGTTGAAAGCAGGACATCTTCGCCTATCCGTATCCATAGAGACGGAGCCTTTGTCGGCAGTGTGGAAGGGATATATCCTTGCGGAGAAGGTGCAGGCTATGCAGGCGGGATCACATCTGCTGCCATGGATGGGATGAAAGTCGCAGAGGAGATTATAAAGAGATATCAGGTGAATTATGAATCATAAAAGTGTAGATTTTGAACAATTAACGCCAATGATGCAGCATTACATACAGACCAAGGACGCCAATCCGGATTGTATCCTGTTTTATCGTTTGGGCGATTTCTATGAAATGTTTTTTGAAGATGCGGAGGTCGTATCCAAGGAACTGGAACTGACTTTGACCGGAAAGAGTTGTGGGCTTGAGGAACGCGCTCCTATGTGTGGTGTGCCTTATCATGCAGCGGAGACCTATCTGACCCGCCTGGTGCAGAGAGGTTATAAAGTGGTTGTCTGCGAGCAGATCGAGGATCCAAAGGAAGCCAAGGGCATGGTAAAACGTGCTGTGACCCGTATCGTAACGCCAGGCACCAATATGGATGCCATGTCTTTGGACGAGTCCAAGAATAATTATATTATGGGCATCTTTTTTGACGGCGACAAGTACGGTCTGTCGATAGCAGATGTAACAACGGCGGATTTCTTTGTCACGGAAGTGGATTCCAACCGATCCTGTCTGGACGAGATCAATAAATATGTGCCATCGGAGATCATCTGCAATGAAAATTTTGCCATCAGTGGCATTGATATTGAGGATCTCAAAGAACGTATGCAGATCTCCATCGCGAAATTAGATGCGCATTATTTTGATGACCGTCTGGCAGTGGCTGTCTTGCTGGAACATTTTCACACCAGCCGTCTTTCGGCACTCGGTCTGGAAGAGTTTCCTATGGGAAGTATCTCTGCCGGAGCCTTGATGAAATATCTGACCGAGATCCAGAAGTCCTCTTTGGAACAGTTCAATCATGTGCAGCCTTATCTCAATGGCAATTTCATGCTCTTGGATTCTTCGACCAGACGCAATCTGGAATTGGTAGAGACCTTACGGGAAAAGCAAAAAAGAGGCTCTCTGCTCTGGGTCTTGGATAAGACCAAGACCGCTATGGGAGCAAGAATGCTGCGTTCCGATGTCGAACAGCCCCTGACCAATGCGGACCTGATCACAGACCGGCTGGATGCTGTAGACGAACTTTTACATAATATGATGGCGAGAGAAGAATTGCGGGAATACTTGAACCCGATCTACGATTTGGAACGTTTGAACACCCGTATCGTGTATCAGACAGCAAATCCGCGCGACCTTCTGGCATTTAAGAATTCAGTTGCCATGCTGCCGGCAATCAAGACCGTCTTGGCAGACTTTAAGGCAAAAAAACTGGTGGAACTTTCTGAAAATATCGACAGTTTATCGGATATCTGTGCAGATATTGACGCAGCAATCTGCGAGGAACCGCCAATTTCTTCCCGGGACGGCGGCATCTTAAAGGATGGCTACAACGAGGAAGTGGACCGTCTTAGAAAAGCCAAGACCGAGGGTAAGAAATGGCTGGCAGAATTGGAAGCAAAGGAAAGAGAGCGCACCGGGATCAAAAATCTAAAGATCAAATACAATAAGGTCTTTGGTTATTATCTGGAGGTGACGAATTCCTATAAGGACCTGGTACCGGCGGATTATCAGAGGAAACAGACTCTTGCCAATGCAGAACGTTTCTTTACTCCGGAATTAAAAGAGTTGGAAGACACCATTTTGGGAGCGGAAGACAAACTGATCTCCTTGGAATATGAGTTGTTCCGTCAGTTGCGCAACCGTATTGCGTCTGAGGTGTCCCGTATCCAGACGACGGCAAAAGCCATTGCCAGACTGGATGTCTACGCATCCCTTGCCTATGTGGCAGAAAAGAACCATTATTGCAGACCGAAGATCAATACCCGCGGCGTGATCGACATCAAGGGTGGCAGACATCCGGTGGTCGAGCAGATGATGGACCAGCAGCTCTTTATTGATAACGACACTTATTTAGACAACAAAAAGCAGCGTGTCTCTATCATTACCGGACCGAATATGGCAGGAAAATCTACCTATATGCGCCAGAGCGCATTGATCGTACTCATGGCACAGATCGGATGCTTTGTTCCGGCAAAGTCAGCCAATATCGGTATTGTAGACCGTATCTTTACCCGTGTGGGGGCTTCGGACGACTTGGCGAGCGGACAGTCTACCTTTATGGTAGAGATGAATGAGGTGGCAAACATCCTGCGCAACGCTACCAAGGACTCCCTTTTGATCTTGGATGAGATCGGACGGGGAACGAGTACCTTTGACGGACTCAGCATTGCCTGGGCGGTAGTCGAACATATCAGCAATGTCAAACTGATCGGAGCCAAGACCTTATTTGCCACCCATTATCACGAATTGACGGAATTGGAAGGCAAATTAGAAGGTGTACATAATTATTGCATTGCCGTAAAGGAAAACGGCGATGATATTGTATTTTTGCGAAAGATTGTGCCGGGCGGTGCAGACAAGAGTTATGGTATCGCAGTAGCCAAACTGGCGGGACTGCCGGATGAGGTCATTGACCGTGCCAACCGCATCGTGACCCAACTGTGTGAAAATGATATTGTGGATCTGGTAAAAAATATTGCGGTCGAGGGACAAACGACAAGCAGCAAAAAGCAGACTAAGCCACTGGACGACGTAGATAAGGCACAGATGTCATTTTTGGATACGGTCAGTGATGATGCGATCATTGATGAGCTTCGCAATCTGGACATCAGTCATATGACACCACTGGAAGCAATGAATGCACTCAATGAACTACAGGTAAAGGTAAGAAATCGATGGTAAGAAATAAGATAGCGGTTCTGGAGAAAACGACAATAGACAAGATCGCGGCAGGAGAAGTAGTCGAAAGACCTTCCTCTGTTGTAAAGGAACTTGTGGAAAATGCGATCGATGCAGGTGCATCCGCCATCACGGTCGAGATCAGGGATGGCGGCAAATCCTATATCCGCATTACGGATAACGGCTGCGGCATCCCGGAAGACGAATTGTCTGTCGCTTTTATGCGCCATTCGACGTCAAAACTTAGGGATGCATCCGAACTGGCGGATATCCATACCCTGGGCTTTCGCGGAGAGGCACTTTCCAGTATCAGCGCGGTTTCCAGGGTAGAAATGATCACCAAACCGGCAGATACCCTGATGGGGGTGCGCTATGTGATCGAGGGCTCCAAGAAGGTCTCTATGGATAAGATCGGGGCACCGGATGGAACGACGATCATGGTCTATCAGTTGTTCTTTAACACGCCGGCGCGCAAGAAATTTTTAAAGACAGATACCACGGAAGCCTCTTATATATCAGAGTTGATGGAACGGCTGGCGCTTTCCCATCCGGACATTTCTTTTTGTTTCATTTCCAATAAAAAAGAAAAGATACATACCTCCGGCAATGGTAATCTCATGGATACCATTTACCAGATCTACGGCAGACAGATCGCATCTAATCTGCTTGCGGTAGAAAAGGAGACTGACCTTTTAAAAGTCAGCGGTTTTATCGGCAATTCCAATGTGGCGCGCGGCAACCGCAGTCTGGAGAATTTTTATATCAACGGCAGATATATTAAAAGTCCCCTGCTTTCCAAGTCTGTGGAAGAAGGTTATGTGGGCTATCTGATGCAGCATCAGTATCCTTTCTGTGTCCTTATGATTACGACCAGGGAAGCATCTGTGGATGTGAATGTACATCCGACCAAGCAGGAAGTCCGTTTTGATGATGAAATGGCGATCGCGGATATCTTTAAGTCGCTGATCTTTGAGCGTCTGCATCAAAGAGAGGACATTGCCGAGGTGACCTTAGATGAAAATGTCAAAGAATATGCAGAAGATGAGGCAAAAGCCCCACAAAAGCCAGCCACCTGGCAGGATGTTCCGATGCGCAAGATAGCAGAGAGCGATGCGGCAGATCCGGGGAGTGAGTCTATGGCATGCGAACCGGAGAGCAAAAAAGAAGAAAAAATAAAAGAAGAAACCATAAAAGAAGTGGCACCGGAACCTTTTGAGAAGTCCCGTCTGGAAAAAATGCGCCAGAAGATCACGGCGCAGATCCATGCGGATACGCCATACGAAAGAAAGTATCAGGAATATTATCAAAAAAAGGAAGAAGAACAGAGTCCGGAGCAGGAGGAAGCGGTCGCTTATGAGCAGACCACATTTTTGTCGGAACAGGCGCGTGCCAAGCATCGTATCATCGGACAGGTCTTTGATACCTACTGGCTGATCGAACATGATAACAAGTTATATATCATAGACCAGCATGCGGCTCATGAAAAAGTCTTATTTGAGCGTATGATGAAGCAACTGCAGGATAAGGAGATGACGACACAATACGTCAGTCCACCGATCATTGTATCGCTTACCAGAGCAGAGCAGGATATCTTAGATCGTTATGAGGATGTTTTTTCGGAGTTGGGCTATGTCATTTCCTCCTTTGGCGGCAATGAATTTGCCATAGAAGGTGTACCGGGCAATCTTTTTTCCTTTGATGTCAAAGAATTCTTTATGGAACTCTTGGCATCCTGCGGCGAATTAAAGGGAAATGACGGACATGATATGATCGTAGAAAAAGTGGCGTCCATGTCCTGTAAGGCAGCGGTCAAGGGAAACAACCGCTTATCTTATCCGGAGATCGAAAAATTGCTGGATGAGTTGCTGTCACTGGACAATCCTTATCATTGTCCGCATGGCAGACCGACGATCATAGCAATGACAAAGTATGAATTAGAAAAGAAATTTAAGAGGATCGTATAACTATGAGTAAGAAACCACCTTTGATCATCCTGGCAGGTCCAACGGCTGTGGGAAAGACAGAACTTTCTATCTCACTTGCAAAAGCAATCGGAGGCGAGATCATTTCCTGTGATTCTATGCAGGTCTACAAATATATGGATATCGGTTCCGCCAAGATCCGACCGGAGGAAATGGACGGTGTAAGGCACTATCTGGTGGACCAACTGCTGCCGGACGAGGAATTTCATGTGGCGCGTTTTGTTGCTATGGCAAAAGAGGCGATGGCAGAGATCTATGAGCGCGGGCACATTCCCATTGCGGTCGGTGGTACGGGATTTTATATCCAGGCACTTTTATACGATACGGATTTTTCCCGGGAGGACAGTGACGGAAGGATCCGGGCGGAATTGGAATCCTTTGCAAAAGAAAATGGAGCCCTTGCCTTACATGAGCGTCTGCGTCAGGTCGATCCTGCCAGCGCGGATGCCATCCATCCCAATAATGTCAAACGTGTGGTTCGGGCGCTGGAATATTATCAGATGCACGGAAAGCCGATCTCCTTACATAACGAGGAGCAAAGACAAAAGGAATCTCCTTATGACTTCCGCTATTTTGTTTTAAATGATGACAGGGCAAACCTTTACAGGCGTATTGATAAGCGGGTGGATCTGATGATGGAAGCAGGTCTTTTGCAAGAAGTCGACCGCTTGCGTAAGATGGGCTATACCAAGGATATGGTCTCTATGCAGGGACTGGGCTACAAGGAACTCTTTGATGTTTTGGACGGAAGTTGTACTTTGGAGGAAGGCATCTATCGCATCAAAAGAGATACCAGGCGTTTTGCCAAGCGGCAGTTGACCTGGTTTCACAGCAAACCGGAAGTCATCTGGGTCAATAAGGCGGACTTTTCCTATGACAATGCCGCTATTTTGACCTATATGATAAAAAATATGTAAAAAGAAAACTAGGAGAATAGATTAGATATGAAAGAAATGTATAAAAATTTTGGGATTGATGACGCTGTTTCCGATTTTTGTCTGGAAGTGGAGGCATCCCTCAAAGAAAGATTTGCCAAACTGGATGAGATCGCAGAATACAATCAGATGAAAGTTCTGGCAGCCATGCAGAAGCACCGCGTGAATGCTGAGTGTTTTAACGGGACGACCGGTTATGGCTATAACGATCTGGGCCGCGATACCTTAGAGGAAGTTTATGCAACCTGCTTTAAAGGAGAAGCCGCACTGGTACGTCCGCAGATCACTTGTGGAACACATGCACTGGCATTGGCGCTTATGTCAAATGTCCGTCCGGGAGACGAGATCTTATCCCCGGTCGGAAAACCATACGATACCTTAGAGGAAGTGATCGGTATTCGTCCGTCCAAGGGATCTTTGGCAGAATATGGCGTGACCTATGCCCAGGTCGATCTGCTTGCCGATGGCGGATTTGACTTTGAAGGCATCAAAAATGCCATCAACGACCGCACAAAACTCGTGACCATCCAGCGTTCTAAGGGCTATGCGTCCAGACCGACCTTATCGGTTGAGCGCATTGGTCAGTTGATCGCATTTATCAAGGAGATCAAGCCGGATGTCATCTGTATGGTCGATAATTGTTATGGTGAATTCGTAGAAAAGAGAGAGCCGCTGGAAGTCGGGGCTGACATGATCGTCGGTTCCCTCATCAAAAACCCGGGCGGCGGACTGGCGCCGATCGGCGGCTATATCGTTGGAAAGAAAGAATGTGTCGAAAATGCGGCATACCGTCTGACTTCACCGGGACTTGGAAAGGAAGTCGGGGCATCCCTTGGCATGATGCAGTCTTTCTTCCAGGGATTTTTCCTGGCTCCGACGGTGGTAAACGCTGCCTTAAAGAGTGCCATCTTTGCGGCAAATGTATTTGAACGACTGGGATTTTCCGTTATCCCAAATGGCAGTGAGTCCAGACATGACATCATTCAGGCAGTGACCTTTGACAGTCCGGAAGGTCTGATCGCTTTTTGTCAGGGAATCCAGGCAGCAGCACCGGTAGATTCTTATGTGACACCGGAGCCGTGGGATATGCCGGGCTATGACAGTCAGGTCATCATGGCGGCAGGTGCTTTCGTTCAGGGATCTTCGATCGAACTCAGCGCGGACGGACCGCTCCGTCCGCCATATACAGCCTTTTTCCAAGGCGGTCTTACTTGGTATCATGGCAAACTTGGTATCATGATGGCACTGCAAAAACTTTATGATGCCAATCTTGTTAAGGGTATTTAATTATGCTAATATAAAATAATGTAGCCAAGAACGTTTTGATAAAGGCAACGGAGGAAGAACAAATGAGCAATTCATATGGAATTGATATGGGAACCAATAACCTTAAAATTTATAGCAGCAATAGCAGCGAGATCATCAATGTAAAAAACACCATCGCCATCGTAGACAAAGATCAGATGTATGCCTATGGCGATGATGCATATTCTATGTATGAAAAGGCACCGGAGACGATCGCTGTCTCTTTTCCGATCGTAAGCGGTGTGATCGCTGATTTTGATAATATGCAGACCATGTTATTTGAGGTCTTAGAAAAGAAGGCAAAGGCAAGGATCAAGGGATCCGACATTGTTGTAGCCGTTCCTACGGACATCACAGAAGTAGAGAAAAAGGCATTTTATGATATGTTTGCCCGTTCTAAGACCAAGCCGCACAGTGTACTTTTGTGCGAAAAGCCACTCGCAGATGCTATTGGCATGGATCTGGATATCACAGAACCGACCGGTGTCATGGTCGTTGATTTTGGTGCCGATACGACAGAGATCTCTGTGATCTCTCTGGGCGGTCTGGTACTTACAGAACTCCTGCCGTTCGGTGGCAATCATTTGGATGATGCCATTGTGACACACATGAAGCGCAAGTTTAATCTCTTGATCGGACGCAAGACTGCCTGCCAGTTAAAGGAAAATATCGGCAGTGCCATGCCGGGCAAAGAGGCTTCTATGACTGTAGTCGGACGTGATGTGGTAAGCGGTCTGCCGATCGAAATGGAGGTGCAGGCATCTACGGTCTATGATGGTATCAAGGCTGATCTGGAAAACCTTTGTAATTCCATCAAGATGATCTTGGAGAAAGTTCCGCCAGAACTTGCAAAAGATATCGTATATTCCGGTATTTATCTGACCGGAGGCAGTGCAGCCATCGCAGATCTTGCTGATCTGTTCACAGAAGTGACAAACATTAAGGTTAATGTTAGTGAGCATGCAAAAGAGACGACGGCTCTAGGACTGGAAAAAGTTTTGACAGATGCCAAATACAAACGCTTTGGCTATGGTATGCGAACAAGAATTTTTAAATAAAGGTAGGAATTTATGAAGCGCAGAGGAAAATCTTCTTTCCCAAGTAAATATATTTTATTGCTCCTGACGGTTGTTTGTATCATGCTGCTTTTTGCGGGCTATGCGACCGGATACGCAGGAGAACCGGTACGCACCATCTGCAACTATGTCTTTGTGCCGATGCAAAAGGGCTTGGACTATGTAGGAGAATCCATCTCTATCAATAGTGATGATACCAAGACCAAAGAGCAGTTGATCGCAGAAAATGAGCAGTTGCAGGAGCAGATAGACGAACTTTCCACGCAGTTGACCAATACCAGATTGCAGCAATCCGAACTGGATACCCTGCGTGAATTATATGATCTGGATCAGACCTATGCAGACTACAAGACAACAGGGGCGCATGTGATCGGCAAGGGGACCAGCAACTGGTTCAATACCTTTACGATCGACAAGGGCTCCAAGGATGGCATCAAGGTAGATATGAATGTCATCGCCGGAAGCGGACTGGTCGGTATTGTGACGGATGTCGGCAAGAATTATGCCGTGGTACGGTCTATTATTGATGATACCAGCAATGTCAGCGGTATGATCCTATCCAACAATGACAACTGCATCGTGTCCGGAAACCTCAAATCTATGACGGAATCCAACATGATCGCATTTTCCAATTTGGAAGACAGTGAAGATAAGGTTTCTACCGGAGATTCTGTCGTTACCAGCAACATCAGTGACAAATATCTGCCGGGACTTTTGATCGGCTATGTGACAGATATTACAGAGGACAATAACAATCTGACCAAGTCCGGTAAGATCACACCGGTGGTCGATTTTAAACATTTACAGGATGTACTTGTGATCACGCAGTTAAAGGAGACAGATAAGTAGTCATGGAGATCAAGGGTATCATAAAATATATTCTTGTGGTACTTGCTGTCGTCATTGTAGGATTTTTGCTACAGACGACCGTGTTCCCGCGTATGGAACTTGCAGGTGTCACACCCAATATCATGGTCATCATCATCACTTCTTACGGATTGATGCGGGGACGCAAACAGGGGATGGTCATAGGCTTTTGCAGCGGTCTGCTCTTGGATTTCTTTAGTGGTACGACCTTTGGCTTATATGCGATCATCTATCTTTATCTGGGATTTTTGTGTGGTCTGTTTAAAAAGATCTTCTTTGGCGATGATATCAAACTACCGCTTGCTTTGATCGGTCTGAGCGACCTGATCTATGGGATCACGGTTTTTGTTGTCCTGTTTCTATTCCGTGGAAGATATGATTTTCTCTTTTATCTGACCAACCTTATTTTACCGGAGGTCATTTATACGATTCTGGTTGCCATCCCGATCTATTATGTCATATTAAAGATCGATCAGCGATTGGACAAAGATAATAAAAGGAGTTCTAGAAAACTTGTTTGAACAAATAAAAGATTTTTTTACGAATCGAATATTTACGTCGCGTTTGCGTGTGTTGACGGTTGTTATGGTTTTGCTTGCAGGCATACTGATCACCCGTCTTTTTGTCTTGCAGATCGTTCGTGGTGCGGATTATCAGGAAAATTATGATCTGACCGTTGAAAAGGATGAGACCATCCCGGCGACCCGTGGCAATATTTACGATCGCAATGGCAAACTCCTTGCCTACAATGAACTGGCTTATGCCATTACTATTGAGGATAGCGGCTCTTATGAGAGCAGAAAAGAACGCAATGAAAAGATGAACCAGGAAATTTCTGACATCATTACCCATATCGAGGCAAATGGTGACAGCATTGATAATGATTTTGGCATTACAAGATCTTCTTCCGGTCAATATAGTTTTGTCAGCAGCAATGAAACTACGATCCAACGTTTTCGCGCCGACGTCTTCGGATATGCCAGTATTGATGATTTGACATATAATGATGATCTGGGAGCAGACGAAGCAGAAGCCACGCCGGATCAGATCATGGATTATCTGATGGGGGAAGATCGATACGATATTTCTGATCAATATAACGATGAAATGCGCTATAAGATTTGTATTGTCCGTTATAAGATCGGACAGAATTCTTATCAAAAATATATTGCAACAACCATAGCCAGCAATGTTTCGGATGAGTCTGTTGCCTACATCAAGGAGAACAGTAACGAACTGACCGGCGCAGATATCAAGGAAACCTCTATCCGTAAATATGTGGATAGCGAGTATTTTTCACATATTATCGGTTATACCGGAACAATTTCTACAGAAGAATATAAAGAAAAAAAGGAAGAAGATGATACAGTAGAACTGACGGATGTTGTGGGAAAATCAGGAATTGAACAGGTTATGAACGATTATCTGTCCGGTACCAAGGGGCAGCAGAAACTATATGTAGACAGCGTTGGTAATTTGATCCAGGTTTCTGACTATGTGGACGCTGTTTCCGGCGATGATGTCTATTTATCCATTGATAAAGATTTGCAGGAAGCCACATACAAATCGCTGGAAAAAGAAATTGCAAGCATTCTCTACTCCAAAATTTCAAATATAAAGACATACAATAGTACAGGTGAAGAATCGGATATTATGATACCGGTTTATGATGTCTATTATGCATTTATAGACAACGGACTGATCGATACGTCCAAATTTTCAGAATCAGAAGCTACAGAGACAGAAAATACGGTAAAAAATGCCTATGACAGTAAGAAAACCGCTGTGCTGACACAATTAAAGAGCCAGTTGCAATCTACCGGAGGAACCACTTATAAGGATCTGGATGACGAATACCAGGCATATGCAACTTATATTGTGACCTATCTAAAATCTGAAGGGATATTGGATAAAGATGCCATAGATTCCGCCGATGAGATGCAGACCAAGTGGACCAGTGAGTCCCTGAGTGTAAATGAGTATCTTTTATATGCTATCGAACAGAACTGGATTGACATTACCAAATATGCCAAAAACACAAAATATGTTGACAGTGAAGAATTATACCAGCTTTTGATAGATTACGTTCTGGATAAATTCCAGACGGACGACTCCTTCGGAAAACTCGTTTACAAATACGCCATCTTACAGGATGTGATTAGTGGCAATCAGTTGTGTGCGCTCTTATATGAACAGGGTGTTTTGGATCAGGATGATACAACGCATGATGCACTCTTGTCCGGGCGTATTTCTGCTTATAGTTTTGTTTTGGAAAAGATCAAGAATCTCGAACTCACTCCAGGACAGATCGGATTAGATCCTTGTTCCGGTTCCGCGGTTGTAATCGATTCTAAGACTGGAGAAGTCTTAGCCTGTGTTTCTTATCCGGGCTATGATAACAACAAACTGGCAAATTCTGTAGATGCCGATTATTACGCATATCTGACCAATAGTGGATCAGAACCGCTTTACAATCACGCGACCCAACAGAAGACTGCACCGGGTTCTACCTACAAGATTGTCTCAGCAACTGCCGGGCTTGCGGAAAATGTTATTACAACCTCAACCCAGATACAGGATCTGGGAGTTTTTGAAAAAGTCAGCAACAAGCCGGAATGCTGGATCTATCCGAGCGGTACGCATGGATTGATCAATGTTGCTGAAGCTTTGCGTCATTCCTGCAACTATTTCTTTTATGAAGTGGGCTATGATCTGGCTGGAGGCAACAGTAACAACTATGATGACAGCCAGGGTATTGAAAAACTCACAAAATATGCATCTATGTATGGGCTGGATTCTAAAACCGGAATTGAGATTGAAGAAGCAACGCCGACACCGGCAACGGAATATCCGGTTATGGCAGCCATCGGACAGTCTGACAACAACTTTACTACGATTTCATTGGCACGTTATATTACGGCAGTTGCTAACCGGGGAACCGTATATGATCTGACTCTTCTGGATCATGTGCAGGATCCTTCTACCGGAGAAACGGTTGCTACTTACATTCCATCAGTCAAAAATCAGATCACGGTATTGTCGGATGATGAATGGTCTACCCTGAATTCAGGACTGCGTATGGTAGTAGAAGATTTGTCGGCATTCAAGGGAACCAGTGTTGCGGCAGCCGGAAAAACAGGTACGGCTCAGGAATCCCTGCTTCGTCCGAACCATGCTTTGTTTGTGGGATATGCTCCATATACGGATCCTGAGATTGCGGTTGCTACCCGTATTGCTCACGGATACAGTTCGGGAAATGCATCTATCGTTGCTGCTGACATTATGTCTTATTACTTTGGTGAGCAGACGTTGGAAAATATCACGGAAAATGGGGCTAATTCGCAGACGACCACCAACAGTGTGACAGATTAAAAGGGAGGCGCTTATGGCTAAAAAAGATTCTGTAGTGATCAAGAGCAGTCCTTACGGGCTGACGTTGGTTTTGGATCGGGAGATTTCTTTTGAACAATTGGTGCGTGACATTTGCAAAAAATTTGCCACATCGCGCAGTTTCTTTGGAACTGCCACACTTGTGCTTTCCATTGAGGGACGACCGGTTAGCGCAGAGGAAGCCGCAGTCATCGTGGAAGCGATCCAGTTAAATTCGGACATTACGATTTCTTTGATCGAGGAGGACAACGAATTAAAGAATATCGAAATGAAAGAAAAAATCGACAGATTCTACTATGAAAATATTTATGACAATGCTAAAATTATTATGGGTAGTGTGACAAAGAAGGATGTCGTAACGTCAGACGGAAGCATTGTGATCCTTGGCGATGTCAAGTCCAAGGCAAGTGTTCAGGCCGCCGGCAATGTCATCGTTATGGGTAGCGTGGAAGGCAGTGTTTATGCCGGTTATCCGGAGGATGACAAGTGTTATATTGCTGCCAATCAGATCAATGCTGCACACATACAGATCGGCAAGGTTGCCGGCGATGTCAGGGTGGCGAACAAATGGTCTCTTCGTTCCAGAAAGAGTGAGAGCGAGCCATATGCGGTCGTTGTCTGGGAGCAGGAACTTCTGGCGGAGCCACTTCGGAGTGGACTACTAAAACATTTATAAGGAGATTTGTTGTGGGCGATGTGTTTATGGTCGCTTCAGGTAAGGGCGGTGTAGGAAAGACGACACTGTGCGCTATGCTTGGAAGCCAATTCGCACGCATGGATAAGACCGTTGTCATGTTGGATACAGACTTCGGACTAAGGAACCTCGACTTATATTTTCATTTAGAAAATAAGATCATATACAATCTGGTGGATGTCTTAAAGGGTGTCTGTTCTTATCGGCAGGCATTATTACCACTGGATCATGATCGGACATTTTATATTATGCCGGGCAGCAAAAATTATGATTTTTCTTTACCGGAGGATGCTTTTTCCTGTCTGATCGAAAAATTAAAGGCGCAGTTTGATGTTGTCCTGATCGATACACCGGCGGGGATCACCCCGATACATCAGGTCATGCTCCCTTATGTGGATCAGGCGCTTGTGGTCGTGACCATGAGCCAGGCCGCTTTGACGGATGCTTTATCCTTTTGTCATGTTTTGCAAAAGCAGGGGCTGTCTGCCCGTCTGATCTTTAATCAGATAGAGGGCGACATGGGAAAGAGGAAAAATCGTGGCAGGCTGCAAGAGATGGCCAAGCAGGTCTTTTGTGCTGAATTTGCGGGAAGCCTTCCGGATATGCGTAAGAAATGCGCGGTACCATCCGATTTTCTGGCTCAGTGCAAAGAAATCCAGCCAATCTGTAGGACCATACTGGTCCCGGCAAAAGAGACAAAATAGAAGAGAGTAGTTTATGTTTCGAACTTACAAATTAAAAAATCTGAATATAAAATTGATCATCGGTATTCTGGCACTTACGATCTTAGGCATACTGATCATAGGATCTGCTGATGCAGATTATCAGAACAAACAGATCTTAGGTATGATCCTTGGTATTATCGTCATGGGGATCGTTGCACTGATTGATTATGATTTTGTCCTACAGTTTTCGCGACTTTACTATGTTGCCGTGATCGGACTTTTGGTTCTGGTACTTTTGGTCGGTGACAGTTCTAAGGGGGCGACCCGTTGGATCGATGTGGGGATCCGTTTCCAGCCTTCGGAGTTGGGAAAGGTGCTTCTGATCCTTTTCTTTGCCAGTTATCTCATGCGCAATGAGGATGAGATCAATGATCCAAAGTTCATTGTCAAGACGGCGATCTTAGCAGCCATTCCTTTGGCACTGATCGTAAAAGAACCGGATCTTTCAACGACCATTGTTACCTTTTTGATCATCGCGTCCCTTATGTTTGTGACCGGTCTGAGTTATAAGTTGGTCGGCATTGTACTGGGGATCACGATACCAGCCATTGCTATTTTGCTTCTTGTCATTGTAAATGAAGGAAGTTCCATCTTGCAGGGCTACCAGAGCCTTCGTATCTTAGCCTGGCTGAAGCCAGAGGAATATCCGGAGACAGCTTACCAGCAGCAGAATTCCATCATGGCGATTGGATCCGGTCAGTTTTTTGGCAAGGGACTTTACAATAACAGTGTAGATTCCGTCAAGAACGGAAATTATATCTCAGAGCCCCACACCGACTTTATCTTTTCGGTTGCCGGTGAAGAAATGGGATTTCTGGGGTCTGTCCTGATCATTTTATTACTGCTTTTTATCGTATATGAATGTATCCAGACGGCAAAGGTGGCAAAAGATCTTTCAGGCAAGTTGATCTGCTCCGGTATGGCTGCCCTGGTGGGCTTCCAGTCTTTTGTAAATATCTGCGTTGTTACGGGACTTTTCCCAAATACCGGATTGCCACTGCCTTTTGTCAGTTATGGTCTGACATCCCTGGTGACTATGTATTTTGGTATGGGATTTGTATTAAATGTTGGATTACAAGCGAAAAAATATTAAATTAGGGGGATTTGCATTATGAACATCGGTTTAGTAGCACATGATTCAAAGAAAAAATTAATGCAGAACTTTTGTATTGCTTATCGTGGGATTTTATCCAAAAATGACCTGTTTGCCACAGGCACGACAGGAAGATTGATCGAAGAAGTGACCAATCTTTCCGTACATAAATATCTGGCAGGACATCTGGGAGGAACCCAGCAGTTAGCCGCACAGATCGAGCACAATGAGATCGACCTTGTGATCTTTCTGCGCGATCCGCTCACTGCCAAATCCCATGAGCCGGATGTCAATACGATCGCACGTTGTTGCGATGCCAACAATATCCCATTGGCAACGAATCTTGCGACTGCGGAACTTCTAATCAAATCCTTAGATAGAGGAGATCTTGAGTGGCGTGAAATGTATCGATAAAATCCTTTCCCTATTGTTAGTTGCATGTCTGGGACTGGGACTGGTTTCCTGTGGCAGCGAGAGCACCGATCAGACATCTTATGATCTGGAGACGACATCCTATCAATATGGGATCACAAAGGTCAATAATATATCGGACGTGTCTTTTTACGGCAGCAATCTGTGTGTGACCGATCAGGACAACTTCGGGATCGATCAGGTGGATTCCCAGGTTGCCGGAGCCGGAGGTGTCTTTAACCTGGCGACCGGACAGTGTACATACGGACAGAATCTGTTCGGCAAAATGTATCCGGCCAGTACCACCAAGATACTGACCTGTCTGGTTGCAATCGAGCAGGCAGACTTAGATACGCTGGTCACGGTCAGTGCCCATGCAGCCGACCAGACATCAGATTCTTCCGTAGCCAACTTGGAGGCAGGGGATGTCATGACTCTGAAAGATCTTTTGTATGGTCTGATGCTCCGCAGCGGTAATGATGCCGCTATCGCTATTGCAGAGACGATCGGTGGCAGCGAAGAAGGCTTTGCCAAATTGATGAATGAAAAAGCAGCTGCACTTGGGGCAACACATTCCCATTTTGTGACACCACACGGTCTGCATGAGGATGATCACTATACGACCGTTTATGATATGTATCTGATCTTTCAGGCGGCAGTGCAGAATGAGACTTTTTTGCAGATCATCAGTACGCCGTCCTATGATGTATCCTATACCGGAGCAGACGGGCAGGCGAAGTCACAGACCTGGGTTTCGACCAACCGCTATCTAAATGGCAAGGAGAGCGCACCGGCAGGATTTACAGTGGTCGGCGGCAAGACCGGTACGACCTATGAAGCCGGTTATTGTCTGGTTCTTTACTCTTATAACGACCAGAACCAGCCGATCATTTCCATTGTATATAATTCAGATTGTACGCTGAATTTATATTATCTCATGAATGAACTGTTATATACATTCGGAGAAGCACCATCGTAAAGCACAGATAAGGAGTGGACGCTATGGTAGAGATTATTGTTGGAGAAAAGGGAACAGGCAAGACAAAGCACATGTTGGAGCGCGTCAATCAGGAGATCAAAACGGTGCAGGGGACACTTGTTTACATTGATAAGAGTCCAAAATATATGTACCAGTTGGATTCCCGTGTGCGCATGATCAATATGCCGGATTATCCGATCAATGATACGGATGAACTGATCGGATTTTTATGTGGCGTGATCTCGCAGAACAACAGCATTGAGAAGATCTTTATTGATAGTTTCCTCACACTGGCATACATTGACACCTCTGAGGGACTTCGTCTGGCGATCGACAAATTATCTGTGATCAGCGAGACCTTCCATGTGAATTTTGTCCTCAGTATTTCACAAAAAGAGGAAAAATTGCCGGAAGAATTAAATGCAAAGATCTGTTTATCACTTTAGATAAAGGTATCAAAAAAGGTGTTCGTTATATGGGAACACCTTTTTACATGATAAAAGTTTAATTGGATCGGATTCTGCCATAGGCACTGATCATGTATAGTCCGCTCAGACCGACAAGGGCATATATGATACGCGACAGCCATGACATATTGCCAAAGATAAAGGCTACGAGGTCAAATTGGAAGAAACCGATCAGCCCCCAGTTGATTGCACCGATGATTACAAGCGTGAGTAATGTATAATCTAAACCTTTCATGATAACCTCCTTTTTAGATAGTATGAGACAGGTAAGACGCGATTATACATGCCAAGGAGCATTTTTTTGAAAAGAAATGATAATATTATAAAATTTCATAAGCAGATACAGATCAATATCGGACTGATCATTTTTGGTATTATCTTTATTTATGTACTTTTCCATATCTTCAGTTATATGACGTCGGATAATATCACGGTCTACGAGGTACAGGAGGGTACGATCGCCCAGAATTATACCTATCAGGCGCTGGCGATCCGCCAGGAACAGGTCGTCAATGCGGATAATTCCGGCGATATTTTTTATTATGCATCCAATCTGGACCAGGTAGGGGTCAAGTCCAATATCTACTCCATTGATACTTCGGGAGAGATCACCAAGCAGTTAAAGAGCCATGCTGCGGACACGGCGGCACTGACGGATAATGATATGACCCGTCTGCAAAAGCAGATCGGCGATTTTGTCTATGATTATGACAGCAACCAGTTCCAGAAGGTCTATTCCTTTAAGTCAGACCTTTCTTCCAATCTGCAACAGTATTATAGCAATAGTCTGATGACAGAGATCGCGCCGCAGATCGAACAGGCGACCCAGGAAGGAAAATTTTCCATTTATACGGCACCGACATCCGGTGTGGTCGTCTACCAGACCGATGGCTATGAGGGGCTGACACTGGATCAGGTCACGTCAGAATCTTTTGATACCGGCAATCTTTCCGTGACCAATCTAAAGACACAGGAGAGTGTGGAAGCAGGCAAACCGGCATATAAACTCATCACATCCGATGATTGGAATCTGATCATGCCGATCGATGAAGATCTGGTCAAGACCATCCAGGATGATGAGATGGAATATATCGAGATCCGCTTTGCCGCGGACAATGCAACCACTTGGGCAGCATGCAGTATCACGGAAAAGGCAGGGGATTATTATCTGGTTCTTAGTCTGGATGATAGTGTTGCCCGTTATGGGGATTCCCGCTTTATATCGATCGAACTTTTGTTAAATGAGGAATCCGGGCTCAAGATCCCAAACAGCGCCATCGTGGAAAAAGAGTTTTTCACGGTTCCGAAATCTTATTTCTTTATGGGAAATGATTCCGATTCATCCGGTCTGATGGTGCGGGATAAGAAGGGTGATTCGCAGTTTGTGGCTCCGACGATCTATTATGAGACAGATGATTATTACTATATTGATTCCGAGGATGTAAAAAAAGATTCTGTCATTTTGAAACCGGATTCACAGGAAACCTATACCATTGGTTCTGAGACGGCATCTTTACAGGGCGTGTATAATATCAATAAGGGCTATGCGGTATTTAAGCAGATCAATATCCTATATCAGAATGAGGATTATGCCATCATCAGTACCGGCACGACCTATGGACTTTCCCTGTACGATCATATCGCCTTGCAGGGAGATTTGGTAAAAGAAAATCAGATCATTCGTTGATCTTATACATTTAGATTGAGGAGGAAAGCAAAATGTTAAAGGATAATCTAAAAGAAGTACAAATGCGCGTGGAAGCCGCATGTAAAAGAGCAGGACGCGATGTCAGTGAGGTCACACTGATAGCTGTCAGCAAGACCAAACCGGTAGAAGACTTGCAGGAGATCTATGATGCCGGCACACGCGATTTCGGCGAAAATAAAGTACAGGAATTGTGTGCTAAGATGGAAGTCATGCCGCAGGACATCAAGTGGCATATGATCGGTCATTTGCAACGCAATAAGGTCAAATACATTGTAGGAAATGTTGCCCTGATCCATTCGGTCGACAGTTTCCGTCTGGCAGAGGAGATCAATATCCAGGCAAAGAAAAAAGGTATTGTTGTACCGATCCTGGTAGAGGTCAATATTGCAGAGGAAGAAAGCAAGTTTGGTGTTACCAGAGAAGATGCCATGGAATTAGTCAGACAGATCGCTACACTGGATGCGATCGAGATCAAGGGGCTCATGACCATAGCACCATATGTTGTAGATGCAGAGGAAAATCGCCCTTATTTTCGCAAAATAAAGGAGTTATCTGTTGACATAGCAAAACAAAACATTGATAATGTATCTATGGATATTCTGTCTATGGGAATGACAGGGGACTTTGAGGTTGCGATCGAAGAGGGAGCGACCATGGTGCGTGTCGGGACAGGAATCTTTGGCAAAAGAAATTATCAAAATACCTAAAGGATATTAGTTAAGGAGAGATAAATCATGGCTTTTTTTGATCGTATGCTCGATGTGATGAAATTAGGCGAGGACGAAGACGATTACTACGATGATGATGAGATGTATGATGACGACGATTATGATGATTACGATGATGACGACGATCATTCTATCTTCCATCTGTTCGGCAAGAAAGACGATGACGAGGATGATGAGGAAGATGAACAGCCTCGGGTAGTCAAGACAAAGCCGGCACCAAGTGTCAAGGAAAAACCGGCAGCAAAGACGTCTTCAAAGATCACACCAATGCGCTCTAGTAGAAAGGGTAATAGTACAAATATGGAAGTATGTGTTATAAAGCCGTCTTCATTTGAAGATGCAAGAGAAATATCCGAAACATTATTGGCAGATCGTACCGTGATCTTAAACATGGAAGGTTTGGATCTTGGACTTGCCCAGCGTATCATTGATTTTACCTCGGGATGCTGCTATGCGATTGATGGCAATCTGCAAAAGGTAAGCAATTATATCTTTATCATTACACCGGCAGCCGTTGATATTTCAGGTGACTTGCAGGGAATCGTGGATGCCTTTGACTTTTCCGGCATTCAGACAGGATTCTAGATCATGAGTAAAAATGATAATCCGGATGAGATCCTACATCGTTTTTTAGATCTTGCCACCCAGGCAGACCGAAAGGGAATCGTATTATTTAGTAATTTCCTCAATATGTATGAAATTAACCTTTTACATCAGAATGAGAATCTTTTCTATACCAGAGTCTCATTATATGGAGGTTATCAGGAAGCAGAGCGTCAGATGGTAGCATTCCAGCCTGAGGCTCTTTATTATAATTGGGAATATCCGATTTCCTGCGTGCAGGTAGAGCCTCTGAATCATCGTTTTTCTGAGGATCTGTCTCATCGGGATATCTTAGGTGCTCTGATGCATTTAGGGATTGACCGGTCTTTGATCGGAGATATCCTCATAAAAGATAAGTCTGCCTATATTTTCTGTGTGGAGAAGATGGCTGATTTTATCGCAGATGGGTTATACAGGATCAAACACACCCAGGTCATGACACATCGCATAAAGCCTGTAGATCTGCACATCGAGATGCAGTACCGCAAAG
>CAVLBP010000004.1:0-43007 GCA_963661325.1 bacterium | reverse complement strand
AAGATATATTCTCCATACTCTTATGCAAGCAGGAGAATATATCTTTTCAGGAGCGTTTCATTTCCTCTGCTTTAAAGAATGCACAGGCCTATATTGACCTTGGTTGCCCAAAACATCAGGAACCTTATATATTTTCTTTTATCATCAGTGGCTGTTCCCGCATGATTTGTGATTGGATTGCACGTGATTTTCCTGTTTCATCCGGTGAACTCTCCGAAATGATTGTTCATCTATGTGATACCATCCGAAAGAACTACTGATTCGTCTGTGCATTCATCCAGACAAATAATGTCTCATAGCCCTGTGGAGCTACTGTTCCACCCCCATCATTATTTGGCACAAATCCATAATTCTCTGTATCCGTGGAATCCTTAATCGCCGACGGATCCTGTGCTTTCGTTACTTTATTATTAAAAACGTTAACCCAGGACCAATGGCCGTTATAGGATTTTCCTTCTGCATCTGTTCCAAGCACTTTTTCATACATGCTATACCAACAGTTTTGTGCACCGGCTGTAAGTAATCTGTTGTACGTCTTTTCTCCGTACTGATTTGGTTTTACAACGGCATCATTTGCGGACTGTACAAACCAGATGTTTTTCTTTGCGAGTTTTGCAATATCATCATCCGATAACGCACTGTCTGCATATGCCTCGCAAACCGGATATGCTGCTGCAAAGAAGTTCTCATCATCATGCACCAGCAAATTCATTGTCATATAGCCACCATTCGAACAGCCGCCTATATAGACGCGGTTTGGATCAACATCCTTGTTTTTCTTAACATAGTCCTGGATTCCCTTCGTAAGGACATCCCGGTAAATACTATCCGCACTTCCGTCAAAGGTAGCGCCATCTGCTGCCTGCATCCAATACGTTGGGGATTGGAATGCTAAGACATAACTGCCATTGCTTCCGCCTTCCGTCGTAAATTGCTGCTGGATTTCATCTTGTGTCAGTGCAGTTACTTCATTTCCAAGCAAATCAAGATCAATGTCATCACCGCCCTCGCTTAGTCCATGTAACCAGATAATGAGTGGATTCTTCTTTCCATCGTCTTTCAGTGCCTCCGGTTCATATGCAGCCTGCTGAATAGTCAGTTTTTCGCCTTTTTTCTTTCCCGTTTCATAGCCGGTAACCGTCGTTTTTTCGAAAATATCTGTCTCTGGAGAGATACGTTTTTCGATCATATCCTCTTCGTCCAGTTGTCCGGTAAGTGTCTCATCTCCAACAACAAGACTTTTTCCATCTGCTATTGATAAATTCACAACAAAGTCCTGTGCCCATTTGTTCATTCCCATAGCCACTTCTGACGTATCGAGTACAAACGGTGTGCCTACATGGTTAGCAACTGTCAGCTGATAGGTAAGATATTTTCCTTTTTCATCCGCGTTCCCTTTTTCATCACTGGCAAACACATTCGTTATCGTCCGGTTCATACCAGCCGTTGTAATAACGTAATCCTCTGCATTTAATTGCTCCGGCATTTCCTTAGGCTTTACAACGATTTCATCTACTGCCGGTCCCCACTCATAGCCATGAATGATGATGGACTCCAACTCCATCACTGCATCGTCCTCTTCCTGCTTTTCCGTATCTTTTTGCGCATCAGCTGTCTCTGATGCGTCCGTTTCTTTATCTGTACTTTGTCCACAGGCAGCCATTGTTACCGTCATTGCCATACAAATCAACAGCGCAACAAATCTTTTTTTCATATCTTTTAACCTCATTCCTGTACTGTCGTATTATTTTCTATCTTATACTGTGAATTTGCAGAATCCTTATATTCCATTCCAATATATGGATACTGGGCATTATTGGTAGAACATCCGGATACTTCTTTTACTTTTAATGCCGGATTAAACATCGCACCAATATTTGCATACACACCTGTGTCAAAACCACCTAAAATACTTCCCTGGTGCTTTACAACAGCTTCATTTGATGCTGTATCTCCCTCGAATACTGTCGTCAGTGTTCCATCTGCCTGCACATTCCGAATATAACCATATCGCTCACAGCCAACACCGAGTGCTGCATTTAAGCCAACGCCGCCCTTTTTCTTGTTGACCGTAATTTGCAACTCTGAGTTCCCCTTGCAATTTTCCATATAACAGTTAGAACCTGTAATACCTCCAGCATAAATATTTGTCATCTCTGAATCCTGCGAATCCACACTTGTAACATGTAGCGTTAACTGGCACTGTGCACTGGAATCCTTGATTGTTGCAAAGCATTCTCCTGAGAGCGCTCCAAAATAGATTTCTCCGACACCTTTTTGTTCTGATACAACGTCTAAGGTCACGGTTCCCGTTGCGTTGCAGCCTGTGATATTTCCATCCCAAAAACCACCTGTCAATGCTGAGACACTTGGATATACAGTGCTATCCTTCGCATCTTTTGATTCCGCATGAATGGTTGCGTTCTCCACCGTAACATCTGTTAATTCTCCGCCCATCATAAAGCCAACAACCGGCGCTATATACATTGCTGCGCCTTCCTGTTCTACCTCAATGGCTGGTTCCGACAAAGTGAAATTCTTTACAACAGCACCTTTGGAAATACTGCCAAATAACGCTGCGGTGCCTCTGTTGCTGTCACCTTCCTCAACAATGACATTGTTGCCTTCTTCCATCACATTGTCTGTACTGCTAATACGTAATCCCTCAATTGTCTTGCCGTTTCCATCAAAATATCCGTGAAAAGAATGAATCCACCAATTACTGTTTAATAATTCATACGCACCATAATAACTGCCAATCGGCGTCCAATCTTTTGTCAATGTAATGTCATCTGCCAGTTTGTATGCACCATATAAATCATTTCGGATCGCCGAGAGTTCTTCTTCCGTATGAATTTCCTTTATTTTTACCCAGCGTGCGTACAAAGTGGCTTCGTTATCAGCTGTCAGATTTTCAATCTGGGCTACCGGCATCTTCACACTTGCGTAATCTGTATTCCAGATTCCAGCCGGGCTCTTACTATCTCCGGCATAATACATATATTTTGATACACCGCCAACAAGGTCATCCTCGGTGATTTTGCTTCTTGTCTGCCAGCCCGCAAAATAATATCCCTTTCGTTCCGGTGTCGGCAGTTGTTCCTCTGTCAATGCGTCCTCTGCCTTAACAGACAGTGTATCCATTACTTTGCCCGAGCCATCGTTTTTATCCAGACTTACTTTTATCTTTGTTCCTTCTTTGATCCATTTTGCCTGTAAGTCCATATCTTTTTCAACCACATCGAGTGGATTGATTTTTTCATCTTTTACATACCAGCCACAAAAAATCTGTCCCTTTTTTTCCGCTTCCGGCATATTCTGAATATACTGTCCGATTTTCTTTGTTTCCTGTGTGGTCTTATCCACATCCTCTGTATCCTCTGTCTCTTGTGCAACAATCCCCCCGTCCGCTGCATCATAGGAAAACGTAGCCTCTGTTTTCTTTCCACATCCGGCAAGAGAAATACTAAGCAGCATTGCTCCAAGCAATAGCAGTATGGAAATTTTTTTCATAACAAGCCTCCTTTTCTTCCTTCCTTAGAGTAGCACAAGGGCACCTGCTAACGCAGATGCCCTTGTTTTACATGCTTTATTACTTTATCTTTTCTTCTTAAAAATACGAAGTACAACAAGTAACATCAAAACGATATTAAGCGCAACTTGTGCCAGGATCCAATACGGAAATCCCATTTCCACAGGATCTGTATAGGCTCTGGAATTTACAACCATATAAAGTACATTCTTTGCTGCCTGTCGCAACTTCTGCTGTCCTTCTGTGCTGCTTGTCACTGTATCGGATAGAGTTGCTCCGGTTGTTGAAAGCATGAGGTCTCCGCCAGCCATCAGTGCCTGATCTGCATTTAAAAGTTTTGCATTGGCATAATCGGTTGCAACAGCCCCTTCAAAGCCCCACTCTCCACGCAGGACAGTCGTCAGCAGCTGTTCACATCCACCTGACCAGACAGTTCCAATACGGTTATAGGAAGACATCAGACCATGATTATTGCCTTCTTTTACCACAATTTCGAATGCCTTGAGATAGATCTCACGGATTGCCTGCTCGTTTGACCAGACACAGACACCGGAACGGTTTGTTTCCTGATCGTTCAAGGCGAAATGCTTTGGATAACAGTAAACACCCATGCTATTACAACCTCTTGTCATAGCCGCACCCAGTTTTCCGTTTAATACCGGATCCTCAGAATAATATTCAAAATTTCTGCCTGAAAATGGAGTTCTGTGAATATTCAGCCCCGGTGCATACAGACCGACAACGCCATTGGCATTTGCTTCCTGCGCATAAGTCTGTCCCATTTCATCTACCAGATCCACATTGTAGGTCGAACCGATCACTGCTTCGCTCGGGAACTGCACACCACTGATATCGCTTGTCAGAGCATTCAGACCTGCCGGTCCATCAATATCAATGGTCGCCACCTTATCAATACTTGCAATCTCTACCGTAGAGAAGCCGCCATAGCCCATAAGTTTCGCCATATCTTCTACACTAAGTTCATCCAGCAACTGATCCCATTTCTCATCATCATAGGACAGCCCTACCATATCACTTAGGGTCAGCCCATTGTCTGCACCTGTTGTGATCTTTTCGCCATCATTGGATGGATTGACATACAAACTGTTGATATTGTCCAGATTTAACTGATCCAGGATCTCGCTGCTTGCTTCCTTCGTTTCCACACGCTCTGTCGGAAGTGTTCCCTCCCAGTCGCTTCTGGAAACATAGGTCACATCACCTGCTGCAAAGTCAAACGTATTGACTGCAGCTGTCTGATCAGTACTTCTTGCATTGTTTTCATCATAAACAATGGTATCATCCACATCATAGGTAAAGGAATCAATGACATCGTGTGCGTTATTCATCAACTTGATTTCATAACTTCCCTTCTCCAGCACATAACATCCTTTGTCTGTATAATCGTAGGCTGCCATATCTTCTACCTCAAAAGATACATTGACCTTTTCCGATTTTCCCGGCTCAATGACGCCGGTCTTGGCAAAACCTTCCAATTCTACAAATGATTTTTCAATCCCGCCATTTGTATAAGGTGCTGTGACATAAACCTGTGCCACATCTTTGCCCGCCACTTCACCGGTGTTCTTCACCTCGATTTCTACATTGATCTTGCCATCTTTTACCTCATGACCTGTGATCTTCTGTTCAAATGTCGTATAGGAAAGGCCATAGCCAAATGGATACTGTACGACCTGACTGTATGCATCCTCATCACATCTTCCAGTCTCATTGTCCACATAGCGGGTCTCATAATAACGATAGCCCACATAAATGCCTTCGGCATACTCAACATAATGTTCCTTAGTATCCTCCCCATTAGAGGTATAGGTGAAGTTTCCGGCATTATAATATGCAGGTGCTGTTGTCAGATCATATGCATAGGTATCTACCAATCGGCCGGATGGATTTATGGCACCGCTCAAGACTTCTCCGACAGCCACGCAGCCGGTAGATCCCGGTCCGCCGATCCAAAGGGCAGCATCAACTTTTTCATCTTCCAAAAATCCAAGTTCCATGGCATTAGATGAATTGATAAGTACGATCACATGGTCAAAGTTTTCTTCAACCATGGCAAGCATTTCCTGCTCACAAGTCTGCAATTCCAAATAGTGTTTTCCTGCATCTCCGCCTGTGTAAGATGCCATATCCATCGGCAGATCGCCACCTTCCCCGCCATTTCTTGAAAAAACAACAATGGCTGTATCTGAAAATGCCTGTGCGTCAGAAAGCAATTTATCAGAATACTCGCTTGTCGCCGGTTCGTTGATATTGTAATCGCCACCTTTTAAATTAAAGACATTCTGTCCCTTTTTCTTTGTTTTATGATCCTCATAAAAGTTTGTCAGATCTTCATTTACCTCAAAGCCTGCCTGCGAAAGGCCGTCCTGTAGGCTTACATTATCCGTTTCATCTGATGCGCCTGATCCTGCGCCACCATAAACAATGGATACGGATGACTGTCCAAAGACGTTGACTTTTGCATTCTTTTCTGTGTTGAGTGGAAGTGTATCCTCTTTATTTTCCAAAAGGACAACGCCTTCCTCCTCGATCTTTGTCGTAATATCTCTGGATGCTGTCGTCGCATCATCCACTGCCATATCATCCACCTTTACACTGGAAAAGTGCTGATTGATGATATTATTGAAGGCATAAATTGCTCCATTGGCGGCAATGATCACAGCCAACAGAATACAGGTCACTGCTGTCCTGCCCTTCTTCCTTTCCGCCGTATTCTTCTGCTTTTTGCTTTTTACAATCATGCAGACGATCATAAGGACTGCAAAAACAATACTTAGGGTCAAAAACATTCTTGTAATCTCTGCTACACTCATTTTCTTCCTCCTTTTTCAGGGACGTTCCTTTTGCCACATGGAGTGTCCCTTTGGTCTCATATCTGTTATTTTATAAATTTTTAGGATAAAGATTTTCGTTCTTGTTTTCTTTTTTGTAATTATGTTATGATATAGGAACAAATAGTAGAAAAGGATTGCCTTTGGACAAAATGAGCGTCTAAGGGCTGGCTAGGAGGTACATATGCGCGAAATTGATTATGACTATATTACAAGAAATATTTCTTCCCTATCCCTGATCGCCATCCGCGTCTATAAGGATAATGTGCAGAAAATCTTTTATGACCCATCCAATTTCCCAAAGGATCCGGCATCACCATATATTGAAAATCTTTTGCAGATCAATGAAGGTGTCAATTACTATATCTCCCCTTATGAGCATTTTTACGGCATCATAAAACACCAAGACCATACCATGATCTTGGGACCTACCTTCCAGATCACACCACCCAAAAGCCAGATCCGGGAATTTATGTTTTCCCTGGATTTAAAAATGAATTACATGGAGCAATACCAGCATCTGCTCAGCAGCATTACCCCCATGCCTTTAGAACTGTTTTTGCACGAATTGTGCCTGATCTATTACTATATCAGTGACCGGAAACTGGAGTTGGCAGACATCGCCGTCTACGATTCCCACACCAAGATCGATAAGCAGAACGAGGAGAATATCTCCGCCATGCATCAGGAAATGGACACCATCACAGATCCTATTTCCGAGGATCGTCCGATCAGCCCAAACGACATCCACAGTCTCTCCGATATTGCGGACGCCCACGCATCCGTAGATGATTACAATGATGCCGTATCCGTATCCCATACCACATTAAATTTTGAAAAGGAAATGTTATCCTGTGTACGCGAGGGCGATCTGGATCGCTTGGGACAACTTTTCAAGCGAAGTTCTGCTGGACGCGCCGGGAAAGTTGCGCCAACCTATTTACGGCAGTTAAAGAACATCTTTATCTCCTCCGCAACTCTGCTTTCACGCTCCGCGATCGAAGGCGGACTGCCGGCAGAAGAAGCATTGACGCTCAGTGACAAATATATCCAGCATGCAGAAAGTTACGATAACCCGGAACAGGTCATGAATCTCCAATATCACATGGTCATCGACTATACGACTCTGGTGCACGATATAAAAAAAGGTGACCGCTACGACAAATTCATGCGTAACGTCACCTCTTATATCCGCGAGCATCTGACGGACGAATTTTCCGTCGACCAGATGGCGAAAGACCTGTATTTAAGCCGTAGTTATCTGTCTACCAAGTTCAAAAAAGAAACCGGTATGACACTTTCTGCCTACATGCAGGAGCAAAAGATTGAAAAAGCAAAATCTCTTTTAAAGACAACCGACCGATCCATTCTTGAGATTGCCACTTATCTGGGCTTTTCCTCACAGGGGTATTTTCAGAATGTCTTTAAAAAGTGCACCGGCATGACACCAAAAGATTACCGGAATCAGTAAAGTAAGCCAACCAGGTCGCTCCCTGTGATAAAACGTCCCTCAAGGCTAAAATTTGCGTAAGCGGACTGCAGGCTTGCTCAGGATTTTTCTGCGCAGGATATCCCAGATAGCCTGCAATTCATCATAGACTGCATAGGCATGCATGCCAAGAATCTTAATGACCAGCATCCTGTCTGTCACGAGGCTGGCTCCAATGATGCCGTCGGTATAATGTGCGTCTTCTGCCATCAGCAGACTTTTCAATTCCTCATCACAGGCATCGGCATAAGCATAGACCGTTGCCGTATAAAGATAATCCTGCATACACTGCACGTTTTTGACATCTGTTTCCTTTGGGCTGACCACCATCTTATCAATCACAATCGGAATGTCGTCCACATAGATAAAGGTCATAGATGCATATCTGTCAAAGGCGAAACACTCTCCGCGTCCCGCCCTTCCTGCTGATAAGATATCCCATGCAATTAATGTGGAATCTTTACGCAGATGAAAAATATTTTCCTGGGTAAAAGCAGAGTTGGCATAGGGCATGATCTCCTCGGGACAATATTCCAACACAGCACCGGATTCCACATAAAAATCACTTTTTTGGTATGCGTCTGCCTCCGCCTCCGGTCTCTTCTTATAGATCCTACCGGCAGATGGAGTCCCGATCCATGCCGAAGCACCGCTTTTTATCCTGACATCAACTGCAAAACGGTCATAGTCCAGTATTCCTCCGCTTGGATTCAAAAGATAGACAAATACCGTGCCATCTGCATCCTGATAAAAAGGTGTCAGCACCTGCAAAGGCAGTTTATAAAATTGTTTTTCTATATAACTTTCTCTGCGTCCATCACATTTCTTTCCTATTTCCAGAGAAATACAGCCATTGTAATCCATCTTTTTTACCAGCCTTTTATCTTATATCCTCAAACAACATGTCTCTTTTTATCCAGCTAATGATCTGATCCAGTCCGGTTCCATCATACAGATTTGTGAAGACAAAGGGCTTATCCCCCCGCATCCGCTTTGTATCCTCTTCCATGACTTTCAGATCACTGTGTACATATGGGGCAATATCAATCTTGTTGATAACCAACAGTTCAGATCTTGTAATGCCAGGGCCACCCTTGCGCGGAATCTTTTCGCCCTCTCCAACATCAATGACAAAGATCAGACCATCCACCAACTCTGGGCTAAAGGTTGCCGCAAGATTGTCTCCTCCGCTCTCAATAAAGATCAGTTCCAGATCCGGAAAACGTTCCATCAATTCCTCCACCGCATCCAGATTCATAGAGATATCCTCCCGCACCGCCGTATGAGGACAGCCGCCTGTCTCCACACCGAGAATCCGTTCTGGCGGAAGTGCATTGGCACGGGTCAGAATCTTCTGGTCTTCCTTTGTGTAAATATCATTGGTCACCACTCCTATGCTATACTGATCTGACAGGCTTTTGCATAATTTTTCGATCAATGCTGTCTTTCCGGACCCTACCGGTCCGCCAACACCGATCCTGATCGTTTTTTTCATTCTACTACCTCCATTACCTAGGACATGTAAAGTCTTGTATATAGTTCCTCATGCCGCATAGACATGATATCTTGTGCCGGCACAAAATTCTGTGGTTCTATGTCCTTCTCCTCCAAAAGACGATCTGCAATCTCCCCGATCTGTGAGTAGACCGAATAGAGCATTTTCTGACTTTCAGACTGACCAAGAGGAACGATTTTTATGCCCACCTGCACCAGATTGTTGACAGAATTGAATAAAAAAGCAAGCAGAGCTTCCCGCAGGGGAATTTCAAATACCCCGGCCCAATAGCCCACAGCAAGGGCATAATTTCCCAAACTGCGATCCTTTTGCAGCATGGTAAAAACATCCGGCATTTTTTCCTGTCCAAAGACTGCCTTTGACGTTCGAAAGAATGCCTGCCCCATCTTTAGAGACGCCTGCCGGTTCTCCCGAGACAGGCGCATGGCAGAATTCTGCCGGTCAAGATCAAGCCATTTTTCTGCATCCTGGTCCTTTCCTGCTTTATATGCCAGGCAGAAGAAGGCTCCTTCAAAATGCAGGCAATTCTGCTTTAGATACCAGCAGATATAATCCCGCAGATCCTCTACCTTTTGTACCTGCCCCTGACTGATATAAGTCTCCAATCCAAAGGAATGAGAAAATCCTCCCACCGGATAAGTCTGCCCCAGCACATGAAATAATAAGAGAAGGCTATCCGTGCTGATGCGATCCTCCTGCATGCATGTGTGCATGCTCTCCTGCTGAAATGTTTGCTTTTTCACCGATGATCCGCCTCTCTTCCACACTGTATTCCACTTCGAGCTTCGCCCAGATTCCCTCCATAATGGCATCATAAGGAACTAAAATAACATCATGATCAAAATATGCTTTTTTATGCATGTTTCCGATGTTATAGCAGGTTTTTCCCCAGGCTCTTTCACCTTTTGGTCTTAGTACAAAAACCTTTTCCTTTGCGGCACGTACCAATACCAGATCACTTTCTCCTGCAAGGAGCAAAACGCCGTCTTCCAGTTTCCGGTCACCGTCTAAGGAAATTGCCGCCTCCCAGCCATCCAGAGTCCGAAAGCGCTGATGGGGCTTTGCCATGTCCTCTTCATCAAATTCAACGATATGCACTTTTTTCCCCTCAGTAGGGATTTCTCCCATCCTGCCTGCAATCTTATCTATGACCATTTTTCCTCCATTATCCATTAGCGGAAATAATATTTTTGTCCTAAAGGTACCACATCTACCGGATCACATGTCATCAATTCTCCGTCTGCGTAGACTTCATATGTCTCCGGATCCACGTCAATCTTCGGGCAGTAATCGTTTCTTACCATATCCTTCTTACCAATATTTCTGGTATTCTTCACCGGCAAAAGTTTGGAACCGGATACTTTTAACTTATCTGCCAGCCCATCTGCAATGGCGGCTTTCGTGACGAAAACCTTAGATAGGGCATTACAGCAGGAGCCAAATCCTCCGTATTGTGCCTTGTAGATCAATGGTTCTCCCCAGGCAACAGATGCATTGGCATCTCCACAAGGAGCCCATGCCAAAAATCCGGATTTTAAGACCATCTCCGGCTTACTGCCAAAGAACTGGCTCTTCCAGATGACAATATCTGCCATGCGCCCCGGTTGTAAAGAACCTACATAGTCCGAGATACCAAAGGTGATCGCTGGATTTATAGTATATTTGGCAAGATAACGCAGAACCCTCTGGTTATCGTTGTCTCCCGTCTCTTCCCTGAGCGGGCCTCTCTGTTTCTTCATCTTAGATGCCAACTGCCATGTCCGGACAACAGATTCCCCCACACGCCCCATGCCCTGGGAATCCGAACCAATCATGCTGATGGCTCCCAGATCATGCAGCACATCTTCTGCTGCAATGGTCTCTTTGCGGATTCTGGAATCAGCAAATGCCACGTCTTCCGGCACATCCGGATTCAGATGATGCGCCACAAAGATCATATCCAGATGCTCATCTACCGTATTGACCGTGTATGGATTGGTCGGATTCGTGGAAGAAGGAAGTATGTTTTCCTCGCCACAGATCTTGATGATATCCGGTGCGTGACCACCGCCGGCTCCCTCCGTATGATAGGCATGCATGGTTCTTCCGCCAATGGCCGAAATCGTGCTCTCCACGAAGCCGGACTCATTGAGTGTGTCCGTATGAATCTGGACTGAGAAATCCATCTTGTCCGCCACTGACAGACAAGTGTTGATAACTTCCGGCGTTGCAGCCCAATCCTCGTGGATCTTCATGCCTATGGCTCCGCTTTTCGCCTGATTTTCTATAGCTTTTGGCAGGCAGGAATTTCCCCTGGCAAGTTGTCCGATATTGACCGGAACAGTCTCAAAAGATTCGATCATATTTTTCAGATTAAACGGTCCCGGAGCTTCAATACTCAATGTTTTTGCCCCACATCCACCACCGATCATGGTAGTCAGTCCATTGCTCAATGCCTCCCAGGCCTGATGCGGTGATTCAAAATGAACATGCACGTCAATACCACCTGCGGTTGCGATCCATCCCGGGTCTCCTGTGATGACCTCTGTCTCCGGACATATAACAAGCCCCGGTGTAATATCCATAGTATCCGGATTACCCGCTTTTCCTATACCAACGATCTTTCCATCCTTGATTCCCATATCTCCTTTGATGACACCCAGTACCGGATCAAGAAAGATCATATTTGTGATGACTAGATCAAGACCGCCCTCCTGCGCTGTGATCCCCGGTCTTTGTCCCATACCATCACGACAGGATTTTCCACCGCCGGCAATGACTTCATCTCCGTAATGTCCTTTGGCATAATCCTTTTCAATCTCGATCACCAGCCCGGTATCTGCCAATTGCACCTTATCCCCTTCCGTCGGTCCATATATATTTACATACTGATCTTTTTTCATTACATATGCCATGTTGCGCATCCTCCTTTTATAAAAAGCCCTTTTCCTTTGCTCTCTCCATTGCAGCCTCTTTCACACCCTGATCGCGGACGCAGCCATAGGTCAATCCGTTAAAGCCCCGCATGATCTGGTCTCCTGCATATTCCACAAGACAAACCTTTTTCTCTGCTCCCGGCTCAAAACGGACTGCCGTTCCGGCCGGAATATCCAGATGCATGCCAAAAGCCTTCTCTCGGTCAAATTTGAGTGCCTTATTGACCTCAAAAAAATGATAATGCGATCCCACCTGAATGGCACGGTCTCCCATATTCATAACGATCAGTTCCTGCCCTTTCCTTCCTTCATTTAAGACAATGTCTTCTTCTTTATATATGATCTCACCGATTTTATACATAATGCTTTCCTCCGCTTAATGCTCGTATTCTCAATAGTCCATAGACAGGAGATCCTTGATCGTATCCTCCTTTTTTTCCAGACGGATCGGATCGTGGATACTGACCAGTTTGGTACCATCCGGCATCAGTACCTCAAGTTGGATAAATGGCAATAGACGCTCTGTTCCTTCCATGACGTCCTCTAAAGATATGATCTGTGCTCCGATAGAGATCAGTTCTGTCAGTGTATTGGTACCGGCACGCGCCCGTTCTAAAAGTTCATCACATATGATGGCATCCGCTTCGACATAGTTTAATTTCAGCCCCCTCTTCCATCTTCTCCTGGCAATCTCCGCCACCTCAAAAATAATCAGGCGTTCTTCCTCTTTCAATGTCAATTTCATTGTCCTACCTCCTCTTGCATCAAAAACTCTGTTGGTTTGCATCCATAATAATTTTTAAATACCCGGCTGAAATATTCAGCATCCTCATATCCGAGATGCATGGCACATTCATAGACTTTATAATGATTCCGTAAAAGTACCCGGCTGCGAAGCATACGGATCTGGGTAAAATAACTCACAAAAGTTCTTCCCGTCTCCTGTTTGAACAGATGGCTCAGATATGACTTGTTGACATAAAATGTATCCGCAATCTTTTCCAGACTGATATTTTTTTCCACGTTACGCCATGCAAACTCTGCCACACGACGGATGAGTTGACTGTCCGTTTCCAGTTTAAATCTTTTTACCAGATGAAAGATCTGACTTGCTGCAAGACGGGTCTGCGTCAGGATTTCCTCCGTAGTCTTCGCATTGGATCTTCCCGTCAGATTGATCTCATCCTTTTCAAAGTAAAGTGGAAAGAAGTCATAGTTTTTTCCGATATCCTCGTAAAGATTCTCCAGAATTTCCTGTGCACCTCTTTTAATTTCGCTGATCTTCCAGTCACGATTCTGCTCTGCCCGATAAAAGACTCCCTCCAGAGTCAAAAAGAACTTTTCGTCTCCTCGCATGAGCATGTCAAAAAGATCCACATACTCTTCCTTTTCTATCATCCCATATTTTGCTGCTGTCTCTGTTCGATGGAGACTTTCCCGCAGTCTGTCCAGAGCTTCCCTGACCTGCTGATCCCAGAAATCCTTTTTCTCGTGATCCGGCATTACCAGACAGGAAAAGGCTTCCTCTAAGATCTCAATATCATTTACCTGCGTCACTGTCATTGTCTGATACATTTTCTCACCTTCTCAAAAAGCAATTACATAAGAATATGCATAAAAAAAGAGGGCATCCGATCTGCATCGGACGCCCTTGTCTCATTTCTTCGTATATTGTAGTACCTTTTTTGTGACTTGCATTGTAAAAAACGGACATCTTATAAAATAGTCAGACGATCCATAATGCCTTGATCCTTGAATTCATGCATGAATTTGACCGGACTCAATCCACAGAAAGACTTAAAATCATGGATGAAATGCGCCTCATCATAATATCCAAAGGCATTGATATCGTAAAGGCCCTGATTCCTGAGTCCTTGCTCCTCCAGCGCCTGCAAGGCATTCTGAAAGCGTATGATCCGGCAAAATTTCTTGGGTGATATTCCCATCTCGCCGGTAAAAATACGGTTGAAATTACGTTCGGAATATCCGGCACTCTCTGCCAGATCACAGATCTTAATGTTGCCATATCCCTGCAGGATCTGCCGTATGGCATATTGGTTGACCGGATTTTTGATCATCCGATCCATCTGGCTCCGATAGGTCGGCAGATAAGCCTCCATAAAGATATCCATACGTTCCTTAAATTCTGCTGCCGTAGCAATACGCTCCACAAGAAGGCTTCCCTGTCTGCGATCCTCCAGCGGCAGCGTACGTTCTACCATATCCGAAAAGGAGAGATCTCCCGGGAAAAAATGCTGCCCCGGCAAGAAGCGGACACCAAAATAATGGCAGCCATTGTGCACCTTTACAGCATGCGGCTGTAAGAGGGTACCCAGCACATCAGCTCCCATCTCTTCCAGATCCTCGCTCCAGTAAAACATAATATCAATGCAGCCGTCAGGAACAGAGGTCGGAATCTCCGACACTCCGTCCCTGACCCTACATTCATAAAAATGGGATATACCATAACGAAGTACTATCTTTTTTGTATATTGGTCTGTCAGTAACATATGATACGGTTGCCTCGGTATCAAAGAATCTGTACCCATACTGCTCCGTCATCCTTTCCATGCCATCAAAGCATCGCAGGATTCTCCCAAAGATTCAGGTTGACTCCGATGCCTTTTGCTATGGCATTGTCATAGATTACTTTCCCCCATGCAACATCCTCTACCGGCATTCCTCCCACCGAATAAAGAATAATCTCCTTTTCATCACTTCTCCCTGCTGCTTTGCCGGATAAAATGTCACCGATGTTGACAACATCTTCCCGACCTATCTTGCCCTCATGGATCATGTCCGTAAACTTAGATCCTATGATGGTGATATCCCCAAAAGTAGGATATGGAAATTCCTCTGCCCATGCTTCATAGAGTCCCATATTATCTACTACCTTTTTGCATCTATGGGCAATGAAATCATCTGAAAAATTAACGGTTGCCGGAAGGCATAGCAATGCGCCCGGCTTGATCCAGTCCTCCTCGATAAATGGATAATCCTCCACGCTGACCGGACTGGAAGTAGCAACACCCACAACGTCAGAATCCCGAACGGCTTCTTCCATGTCAGAAACAACCTGGATCTCTTTGAGATTCGGGCAGTGCGCTTTTACAAAATCCTGATATCGTTGCAAGGATGATGCACTCCTGCCAAGAACCTTGATCTTCTCCAAGGTAGGGCAAACTGCAAAAAATGCTTCTGTCATCGCCTTGCTGACATTACCCGGTCCAATGATACCCAAGACCTTAGCGTCCTTTGGGGCAAGATACTTGACACCGACCGCCGGAATAGCTCCGGTGCGATACGCACTAATCAGATTGGCTGACATCAGTGCCTTTGGTTCTCCCGTCTCCTTGTCATTGAGCATAAGCATAAGTATGGAGCGTGGCAAGCCCTTTTTGACATTCTCAACATTGGATCCATACCACTTCATACCGGCAATATCATAGCGGCCGCCTACATAAGCAGGCATAGCCATGAAACGTCGATCCGGGCCGTTCTTTGGCATATTAGGAAAGGCCGGCTGATCCGGGAAAGATACCATGGCTCCATGGGAATTGTGGTTTGATCCTGCCATCATGTAATCCCCCTTGGCAAGAAGCTGTAGTACCTCTTCCATCTCCTCAACGCAACGCACCATATCCGTAACACCTGCGTCAATCATATCACGTTCACTCAAATAAATAAAGTCTGTTTTTGCATTACTCATGATTTGTTCCACCTCTTTCTGACGAATATACTATATTTTTCAGATTATTCAGATATTTTAATACTGACCTATATACTTATCGATTTCCCAATCCGTAACATAAGCAGAATAGTCTTCCCATTCTTTTCTCTTTATGGCGATATAATTTTCTACGATATGCGGACCCAAAATATCCTTTATAACTTCGTCTTTTTCCAACGCGTCCAGTGCCTGATCCAAGTCCTTTGGCAGGGAGGCAATACCCCTTTCCCGCAGTTCTTTCTCACTCATATCAAAGATATTCTCATCCACGCTGTCCGGTGGCACAAGCCCTTTTTTGATACCATCAAGACCGGCGTGCAGGCAGCAAGCCAAAAGCAAATAAGGATTTGCTGTCGGATCCGGAGATCGCAATTCTACTCTGGTCGCACTGCCTCTGGATGCAGGGATTCGAATCAGCGGACTCCTGTTCTTACAGGACCATGCCACATGAACCGGAGCTTCGTAACCGGCCACCAGTCGTTTATACGAATTCACCAGCGGATCTGCAATGGCTGTAATTGCATCAATATGTTCCATTAATCCTGCAATAAACTGATAAGCCACCTCGCTCAGACCATTCTTTCTCGGATCCTTCGGATCATAAAAAATATTTTCTCCATCTCTTGTCAGAGAAATATTGGTATGCATGCCTGACCCATTCTGTCCCTGCAATGGCTTTGGCAGAAATACGGCACAGGTTCCCATCTTTTTCGCTACGGATTTGACTGCCAATTTAAAAGTCATGATATCATCGGCTGTCTTTAAAACTTCCTGATATTTAAAATCCACTTCATGCTGACCTATGGCAACTTCATGATGAGATGTCTCGATCTCATATCCCATTTTTTCTAACATCAGGCAGATCTCTCTGCGGATATTTCCGCCGAGATCCATAGGTCCCAGATCAAAATATCCGGATGCATCATGGGTCAAAGTCGTCGGTCTGCCCACTTCATCCGTATGGAAGATGAAAAATTCGCATTCCGGACCCACAAAGCACTGAAATCCCATATCTTCTGCTTCATCAATGGCGCGTTTCAGGCAGTAACGCGGATCTCCCATAAATGGATTTCCTTCCGTATCGTAGACATCGCAAATCATTCTGGCTACGGCATCTTCTTTTGGTCGCCACGGCAGCAGGGAAAAGGTATCCGGATCCGGTCTCAGATACATATCCGACTCTTCAATACGAACAAATCCTTCTATGGAGGAACCATCAAACATAATCTTGTTATCCAGTGCCTTTTCCAGCTGGCTTCTGGTGATCGCAACATTTTTCAGGCGTCCCAACACGTCCGTAAACTGAAGTCTTATAAATTTCACATCATTCTCTTCCACAAATTTCATAATGTCTTCTTTTTTCATCTTTGACATAAGAAAGCCCCCTTTCTAAACAGACAAATGCTTCTTTACTTCGTCGTAGTTCAATACCTGTTCCCGTGTAAGTGATGTCTGTACCATTCCCTTGTCCATGGCATAACATCTTTGGGATACCTGCTGTATCAGACCAATATGCTGTTCTACCAGAAGAACACTGATCCCCAGTTCTTTATTGATTCTTAAGATGATCTCACCGATCTGTTCCACGATATTTGGCTGAACCCCTTCTGATGGCTCATCCAAAAGCATGACATTTAGATTACCCGCCAGAACCCTGCCAATAGAAAGCATAGCCTGCTCTCCACCTGACATGGTACCTGCCATCTGCGTCCGCCTTTCCTTCAGTCTTGGAAAATATTCATAAATAAGGTCATAATCTGTTTTCTTTCCCTTGGTCTTATTGATATTTTCACCCATCATCAGATTTTCTTCGACAGTTAATCTCGGAAAGACCATATGTCCCTGTGGCACATAACCCAGACCTCTCCAGGCTCTTTCATAGGCCTTTCTTTTGGTAATATCTTCACCATCATAGAAAATGCTTCCCTCATTGACCTTCAAAAGTCCGATCAGGGTCTTCATCAGTGTACTCTTTCCAACACCATTTCTTCCTATGACCGAAACGATCTCACCCTTATTTACACAAAGGTCAAGACCATGCAGGATCATAACCTTTTCATAACCTGATACCAGGTTTTCTACTTTGATCAATTCCTCCATATCTGATCCCCTTTCCTATGAATTTCCAAGATAGATCTTGATGACACGCTCATCATTTACAATGTCATTGATGGAGCCTTCTGCAAACTTCTTTCCATAATAAAGTACTGTGACCTGATCCGCGATCCTGCGCACAAAGTTCATATCGTGTTCGATAAAAAGAATGGACAGCCCCTGTTTATTGAGGGAAGTTACCAGTTCTGCAGTAAATTCCGTTTCTTCCGGTCCTAAGCCCGCGGCAGGTTCATCCAAGAGCAAAAGAGATGGATTGGAAGCAAGCGCCATGGCAATCTCTAACCACTGTTGCTGTCCATGCGACATATTTTTTACCTGTGGATTACCCAGATCCTTGATGTGCACCAGTTCGATCAGACGGTCGATCTCCTCTGATAACTGTTTTTTAGGAACATAATTTTCCGCTGCGATACGCATATTCTCCCGAAGAGTCAATTCCTCATAGACACCCGGAACCTGCATTTTAATGCTCATTCCTTTTCGCGCCCGCTTGGAAGCGGACATACTGGTAATGTCTTCTCCTTGAAATACAATACGTCCGGAGGATGCCGGATAAACCCCCATAACCATTTTAAAGACCGTTGTCTTCCCGGCACCATTTGGTCCGATCAGACAGCGCAATTCCCCTTTATCCATGCTCATGGAAAAATCCTCTACCGCCTGAATACCGCCAAACTGTTTTGACACCTTATCCAGAACTAATATTTTTTCCTGTGGAGTTTCAATATTTGCCATATGACTTTTTCTCCTCTCTATGCGTTATTCTTCTTACGGAAGATTTTTGCAAATAATGCGTCAATTTTATTGAAGAGTTCTACCAGCGCACCCTCAGGCATAAACATAACGATCAGAACCAGCAAAATACCAAGGATGACATTGGAATAAATGTTTCCGCTGGCTGCCAGTTCATGCGTAAAGTAGGAATAGATCAGGGTCATGATCAGGGCACCGGTCACATTCTTTCTTCCAGCCAGAGCCACCATAACAACCGCAACTGTGGAATTATCTACAGAAAGCGTAGACGGTACCACATAACCGCTCCATGCCGAAAACAAGACACCGCCCAATCCGGCCAGGGCACCACTTGCCCCAAATGCCAGTGTCTGGATCTTTGCCGTTTTGTATCCAAACAATTCACTTCTCTGCTTACTTTCACGGACACCAAAGAGTGCATATCCCATATTGGAATGTGTCAGTTTACGAAAAGCCAGATAAACCAGAAATACAATGGCTACAACAAGAAAATACAAGGCATTTCCGGTCAGAAGCTGGTCGCCGATCTGAAGACGTGGAATATTATTCAAACCGTTATAACCGCCGATCCAAACTCCCAGAATCTTCCACTCCGGTCCACTGGTTTGTACGATAAAGGTCTCGCAGACAATAGAAACGCACAGGGTAATGATACCGGTAAAGATTTCGTTGACACCTCCATAAAACATAAAGTAACCGAGGACCAGAGCAAAAATTCCGGCTATGGCAATGCCGACAATTGCCGCTAAAATAGTTAGATTTTTATCCGAACTCAGACTGATGATCGCATAGGTATAAGCGCCTATTCCATAAAAGGCAGCCTGTCCAAAACTAAAGATACCGGTATAGCCCCAGATCAGAATAATACTAAAGGATAAAAGACAAGTTACATAAAATCCGGTAAACTGATCTACCTTATATGCTGTCTGAAACATGGGAAAGATAAGTGCGAACAGCAGCACAGCAAGGGCTGTTATGTTTTCTGAACAGATGGTTTTTAAATCCTTCATGATCTACTTTTCCCCTTTCTTTTCTTTTTTCAACTTTGCTTTCATGCGAACAGAATTATAGTATCCGGAAAAACCGTTTGGCAGAATCCGGATAAAGATGATCGCCATAATCAGAATACCGATCTTTCCGTAGAAGGTATTGAACTTCATATTCAGAACACTCTCAACAACACCCAATCCGCCACCGGCAAGTACCGTACCAAGCAATGGATCAGCACCTCCTACCAGCACCGTTACAAAACTCTGCACCAAAAAACTTTCTCCATAACTTGGGGTCAGAGACATCGTTGGCAGATAAAGTCCACCGCAGAGCCCCGCCAAAGCAGATCCCAACATAAAGGTTCCTGCATTCATCTTATTTGCATTGACGCCAAGACTGTTGGCAATCTCGCGATTCTGCATAGTTGCACGGGAATGCAGACCAAATCTGGTATATTTAAAAAGCAAATATGTCAGAACAATCAGGATCAATGCAATTGCAATAAGAAGCAGGCGATAATAAGAATAGGAATTTCCTGCCACCTTAAAGGATCCGAAAGGAATGCTGACACTTGCCATACTTGGTCCAAAGATAATATAAATCAACTGCGATATCGCAATACTCAGTCCCCATGTGGCAACCACGGAATCCAGCGGTCTGTCATATAAACGCTTGATCACAAGCCTGTCCATCAAAAGTCCTACAAATCCCGTAACAATCGTTCCAAGCCCAATTCCAACGACCAATGGCAACCCGTAATTACAGACCGAAATGTCTGTAACATAGGCACCAATCATGATCAATTCTCCCTGCGCCATGTTTGTAATTCCCATCATGCCATAGATGATCGCCATCCCGAGTGCAGCTAAGACCAGGAATGCAAAACTGTCTATGAATTGATATACAAATGCAAAGATCTCTCCTAACATACCATTACCTCTTTCTCCCATATAGGAATGGAATATGCCGGCGAGACCTTCTCTTTCCTGACACATTCCATAGTTATACTTTTTTGTTTTCTAGTTACCGGTTCCGTCCTCCAAAGGTGAGTACTGGGTTTGCGGATCATTCTTTCTGACATCTACACCTAGACTCTTCAGATATGTTGGTTCCACATTTTCATCCGTTTCTAACACCTTTAAGGAATGATCATCCTGTACCTGTACGATCGTTACCGTAAGAATAGCCTGATGGGTTGCTCCATCTACCTTTACAGTTCCGGATGGTGCTTCTACACTGATCTCATCTGTATCAAATGCATCAATTACATCTTCCGTATCTGCGGTCCCGGCCTTCTCTACAGCTGCCTTCCACAAATATACGGATGCATATACAGCTTCTGACTGGTTGGTAATACATTCCTCATCCGGATATTTTGCACGGAAAGCAGATACAAATGCTTTAGCACTGTCTGTATCCATATCCTCAAAGAAGTTTGCTGCAGAAAGCATTCCGGAAAGTCCCGGTGCTGCTACCTTCTTCTGTTCGTAGGAATATGCAATGTTACAGGTGGATGCTAATTCAACACCTTCTACATCTGCACTTACCCACTGATCAAAGAAAGAACTCTGGGCAGATCCAACAAGCAAGGTATAGACAATGTCTGCTCCGGACTTTTCAATTTTGCTGATAGAACTGCTGAACTGGGATGTTCCAAGTGGAGAAAATTCGGTTCCAACCACTTCAAGTCCCAACTGATCACAATATTCACTTACCCACTGTGCAGAAATCTGACCATAGTTATAATCTGCTGCCAGAATATAAACCTTAGATCCTACATTATTATTCTTGATATACTGCATAAGTGGCAAAATGGACTGTTCCGGATTTGTTCCTGTGCAGATTGTATATCTGCTGGCCACACCACCTTCATAGAAGGTCGGATAGATCAGTAATTTCTTGTTTTCTTCAAAAGTAGAACGGATGGCTTCACGATTGGCACTGGTCCCATCCTGAAATACAACGTCACAATCGTCATCAAGGATCAATTCCTTTGCCAAATTCTGATAACGCTGGGTATCGCTTTGTCCATCTACAATAATTGGCTCGATCTGCTTTCCAAGCACACCGCCCGCTGCGTTGATCTCATCTACGGCCAGTTGAAATGCCTCTACATTACAGGTCAGCGCGTTATCCCCTGACTGGTCACTCATAAATCCCACTTTTAGGGTGTCCCCATCACCTTTGGATGAAGAACTGCTACTGCTGCCGCAAGCTGCCAAACCAAGGGTGGTTGTTGCAATCAGCAGTGCTGTTGTTGCTTTTCTTAAATGATTCTTCCACTTTTTCATATCGTGTCTCCTTTCATATACAAGGTAAAAGAAATAGAAAAAGCGCCTTGGTATCGCTACCAAAGCGCCATTGCTTTTCCCTGCTGCTGGAACTTATTATATAAGATCCACCGGCAAAGTAAACCGAATTAAATTTGCATTTACCCAGAAAAAACTTAGCCTTTTTCCTACCTGATTTTTTTCATGTCCGACCTAACTTTTTTCCATTGTTTTCAGGAGAACTCTGTGCTATCTTATCAGAAAGGAAGCGCAATGGAGTGTCTGAAACATTTCATTGCGCTTTATCTATTTCTATATAACCTGTTTTGAAAGGAGCCTACATTATGAAGAAAGACATCATCACCGTATCAACCGTCACCTTTAATGCCAGTTGGGGCGAAAAAGAAAAGAACCTCAACCGCATCAAGGGCTATATCGAAGCCGCTGCCAAAAAAGGAGCAGACTTTGTTGTGTTTCCGGAGATGGCACTAACCGGATATGATGACGAAGAAGACAAGGAAAAACCTGAAAAAATGCAGTCAAAAGAAGCTGAACTGATTCCAGGACCTTCCTCCTTGGAAGTTGCTGAACTGACAAAAAAACTCGGCATCTACGCTGTATTTGGTATGCCGGAAAGAGATCCCCAAAATCCAGACATCATTTACAATGCTCTTGCCATCTGTGGACCAAAAGGATTGATCCGCTCCTACCGTAAGATGCACCTGCCTTATCCGGAACCACACTGGGCAAGTCGTGGAGACAAGCCTTGCGTTATTGATACGGAATGGGGACCTGTCGGTATCTCCATCTGCTATGACTCCTACTGTTTCCCGGAAATGATTCGCTATGAAGCCGCCAAAGGTGCCAGAATGCACATTAACTGCACAGCATTGGCAAAATGTCACGGCATCGCTCTTGGTACAACAACATTAGAAGCCCATGTCCTTACCAACCGTATCTACATTGTTTCATCAAACCTTGGAGGCGTGGATTTATATAATGATTTCTGGGGCGGCAGCAGCATCATGGGTCCAAGCCGAAACCTCTGGGAAGTTCATTACTATGCCGGTCATAAATTCACTGCTCCACTGGCAAACGAGAGTGACATGTACACAGCTACAATCGATCTGACCCTTGCCACACGCGATCTCTTCTGTGCGAATCCATTGATCGATGGAGCTACAGATTTCCGTCCGGATAAATATATTGAAATGTATCAGGATATTTTAGATGATCCATCCTTTGGAAAATAAGATAGTGATTGCCGCAGGGAAGTCCCTGCGGCATATTTATAGCTCATATTTACGAATCTCACAATTCTCCGGTCTCGGTCTCCATTTAATGCCATTTCTGCGATTTTCCAAAACACCGCACAAGGCACGGATGATACCACCATGACAGACCACCAGCACATTCTCATAATCCTTGGTCTTCAATTCCTCCAAAAAGGAACGGCTGCGCGCTACCATAGAAGATACCGGCTCAACGGTCTTTGGTGCCGGGATGACCTCCGGCAGCATCCAGTAAAGAGACATCCAGATGCCCAGACGCTTATAAGAGCGCATCTCATATTTTCCAAAATCAACTTCAATAATGCGCGGATCAAGGATCACCTCATCCATAGGCACCCCGCCGATGATGGATGCGGTCTTGCGTGCCCGGATCAAAGGGCTGGCATAAACGGCATCAAACTTCATGTCACCGATCTTTGCCCGGGCTTCCTTTGCCTGTGCAATACCGGTCTCATTTAATGGTTCATCATAGAGTCCCTGCATCAGTTGCTTCTTGTTGAGGGCAGTCTGCCCGTGTCTTGTTATCCAAACTTTCATGTCTTATCCTCATTTTCCTATTACGCAAAAATGCGATGACATTTCGCCATCGCTTTTGCCTTTTACAGATCATCTACGGCATCTTTCAATTTGCCCATAAATCCTTTTTTCTTCTTTTCTTCCTTGACCGCCGTGCCTCCGGCTCTCAAGGTCTTTCCAGTCTCATCATCAAACTTTCGCAAGGCTTCTTTTGCTTCATGACTAAGAGCAGTCGGAACCTGTACCACCAAAGTGACATAGTGATCACCGCGCATATTCTTGTTGCGCAAAGATGGGATACCTTTTCCACGCAAGCGGATCCTGGTATCAGTCTGTGTGCCTGGCTTTACTTCATATACGACCTTGCCGTCCAAAGTATCGATCATGACTTCGCCGCCCAGGGCTGCCTGTGCAAATGAGATCGGAGCAGAAGAATAAATATCATATTCGCTTCTCTGGAAGATTGCATGCGGTGCCACACGCACCTCAACCAAAAGGTCTCCTCTCGGGCCACCGTTGATACCCGGTTCTCCCTTTTCACGGATACGAACACTCTGTCCGTTATCAATACCGGCAGGAATGGATACAGAAATTCTCTTTTTGCGGGAAATGTATCCGGTACCATGGCAATCCATACATTTCTCCTTGATAATCTGACCGGTCCCCTGGCATTCCGGACAGGAAGTTACATTCTGTACGGTTCCAAAGAATGACTGCTGTGTGACTACGATCTTTCCTTTACCGCCACACTTCGGACAGGTATCCTTTGTGGTTCCGGGCTTTGCACCGGATCCGTGACAAGTTGCACATTCATCTTTCAATACCAGTTCGATCTCTTTTTCACAACCAAAGGCTGCCTCTTCAAACTTGATATTGACTCTTGCACGGACATTCTGCCCTTTCATCGGTCCATTGTTGGTACGTCTGCTGCCGCCACCGCCAAAGAAATCGCCGAAGATATCTCCAAAGATATCTCCAAAATCCATGCCTGAGAAATCAAATCCGCCGCCACCGGCACTGCCGTCAAAAGCAGCGTGACCAAACTGGTCATATTGTCTTCTCTTATCCGGATCGCTCAAAACAGCATAGGCTTCAGAGGCTTCTTTGAACTTTACCTCTGCTTCTTTATCACCCGGATTCATATCCGGGTGATATTTCTTTGCCAACTGTCTGTATGCTTTTTTGATCGTTGCGTCATCGGCATTTTTTTCTACGCCGAGAACTTCATAATAATCTCGCTTCTGTTCTGCCATGTTTTTTATACTTCCTTGAAGTCTGCATCTACGACATCATCATCTGCCGCATTGTAAGTGGTGTTTGCTCCCATATCAGGACCTGCACCGGCTCCCATGTCAGGACCTGCACCCTGTGCGCCTGCTGCCTGAGCCTGCTGCTCATACATCTTTGTGAATACCTTCTGTGCACTCTCCTGCAATTTCTCCTGTGCAGCCTTTAACTCTGCAACAGTTGCATCATCCATAGCCTCTGCTTCCGGATGAGCCTCGAGGATTGTCTTGATTGCTGCGATATCAGCCTCAACTGCTGACTTATCTGCTGCATCGATCTTGTCGCCAACTTCTTCCAAAGCCTTCTCTGTCTGGAATACAAACGCATCAGCATCGTTTCTGGTGTCAATGGCTTCCTTACGCTTCTTATCCTGTGCTTCAAACTCAGCAGCTTCCTTAACAGCCTTCTCAATGTCTTCATCAGACATGTTAGATCCTGCTGTAATAGTGATGTGCTGTTCCTTACCTGTACCAAGATCCTTAGCGGATACATTTACGATACCATTGGCATCGATATCGAAAGTAACCTCGATCTGTGGAACACCACGACGTGCTGGTGGGATACCATCCAGACGGAACTGTCCTAAAGACTTGTTGTCTCTAGCAAACTGTCTCTCACCCTGTACTACGTTGATATCAACGGCTGTCTGGTTATCAGCAGCGGTAGAGAAGATCTGGCTCTTCTTGGTAGGGATCGTTGTATTTCTCTCGATCAACTTGGTTGCGATACCACCCATAGTCTCGATAGAAAGAGAAAGTGGTGTAACATCCAAAAGTAAGATCTCACCGGCACCGGCATCACCTGCTAACTTACCACCCTGGATAGAAGCACCGATGGCTACACATTCATCCGGGTTCAAAGACTTGCTTGGCTCATGTCCTGTAAGTGCCTTTACCTTATCCTGTACGGCTGGGATACGGGTTGATCCACCAACAAGGAGAACCTTTGAAAGTTCACTTGCTGTAAGACCTGCATCCTTTAATGCGTTCTGTACCGGAACTGCTGTTCTTTCTACAAGGTCATGTGTTAATTCATCGAATTTTGCACGTGTTAAGTTCATATCAAAATGCTTTGGTCCTTCTGCTGTTGCAGTGATGAAAGGCAAGTTGATGTTTGTTGTTGTTGCAGCGGAAAGTTCTTTCTTAGCCTTCTCTGCTGCTTCTTTTAATCTCTGGAGAGCCATCTTATCAGTAGAAAGGTCGACGCCTTCTGCCTTCTTGAACTCATCCAGCATCCAATCTGTGATCTTCTGGTCAAAGTCATCACCACCAAGACGGTTATCACCGCTGGTTGCCAGAACTTCGATAACGCCATCACCGATCTCAATGATAGATACATCAAATGTACCACCACCTAAATCGTAAACCATGATCTTCTGCTCGTTTTCATTGTCAAGACCATAAGCAAGGGCTGCTGCTGTAGGCTCGTTGATGATACGCTTTACATCAAGACCTGCGATCTTACCGGCATCCTTGGTTGCCTGACGCTGTGCATCGTTGAAATATGCAGGAACAGTGATAACTGCTTCTGTGACAGGCTCACCCAGATAGTTCTCTGCATCACTCTTTAACTTCTGTAAGATCATTGCTGAGATCTGCTGTGGAGAATACTTCTTACCATCGATGGTACGACCATTGTCTGTACCCATATCTCTCTTAATAGAAGAGATCGTCTTTTCTGCATTGGTAACTGCCTGACGCTTTGCAGGCTCACCGATCAATCTCTCTCCTGTCTTTGTAAATGCTACAACAGATGGTGTTGTTCTTGCACCTTCCTGATTGGCGATAACGGTTGGCTTACCACCTTCCATAACTGCTACACAAGAGTTTGTTGTACCTAAATCAATACCAATAATTTTTCCCATGATTTTTTCCTCCTATTTATCATCACATTGTTATTGTCTATATTTTAAATTAGCATTGCTACCAATTTGACTAGTTTGCAACCTTGACCATGCTATGACAAAGCACTGTATCGTGATACATATAGCCCTTTTGGAACTCTTCTACGATCTCGCTCTCGCCGGCTTCTTGGTCCTCCACATGCATCACTGCATTATGGAAATTCGGATCAAATTCATTGCCCAGCGCCTCGATCGGGCTCACGCCTGCTTCCTCCAAGGAAGTCATCAGTTGTTTGTAGATCATCTGCATACCTTGTGCAAATGAATCCTCACTCTCTTCCATGCCCTTAAGACCTCTCTCGAAGTTGTCAACGACCGGAAGGATCTTTTCCAAGATGCTCTTTGCTCCCACTTCATACATCTGTGATTTTTCTTTCTCAGAACGTTTGCGGAAGTTCTCGAACTCAGCCATCTGGCGTCTGACCTTGTCGGTCAGTTCTTCGATCTGTGCATCCTTTTTGTCTTTCTTTTCTTTCTTTTTGAAAAAGCCTCCATTTCCTTTTTCTTCCTCGGCTTCTTCTGCGGTTTCTTCTTTTTTCTCCGCCTCCTCTTTGGTATCAGCGGCTTCTTCTGCCTCTGTACTTTCTGTATCTTTTTCTTCGGAAGTCTCTGTCTCGACGGTCTCGTCTACTTTGATTTCTTCCCTATCTTCATGCTTCTTTTCCTCTGCCACTTTTACATCTCCTTCCTATGTCATTCCCTTTTCAAGATCTTGTCGAGCTGCGTCTTAAGATTTTTCAGGTTATCCATGACATTTTCGTAATCCATACGTTTTGGTCCGATAATTCCTATCGTTCCCTTCACGCCTTCACCTAATTCATAGGTGGCTGTCACGACGCTGCAATCTTTCATTGTCTGGATCGGTGACTCATTTCCTATATATACCTGAATGCCGGTTTCTTCATCTCCCTGTGTCTCAGAGATCAGATCCGCCAGCGCCTGCTTTTCTTCAAAAGCACTGATCAACTCACTCGCTCTCTGGGAATCGGAAAGTTCCGGATATTTGAAAATATTCGTTGCTCCACTCGTGTAGATCTCCAGATCGTCATCTTCGTGAATCGTCTCAGCCACGGTATTTAAGACTTGTGCAATGATCTCTTCATGAATACCCGCCTGCTCTTTCATCTTGGTGATGAGTCCCAAGTTGATCTCATCAACGGTAAGCCCGTTTAAGTTGGTGTTCAAGAGCATGTTGAGTTTCAACATATTCTCATTGCTCAGAGGTTCCTCAACCGGAATGATCTTGTTCTTTACGATGTTGCCTTCCATAACGACCACCGATAAGATCTGGTGTTCGTCCACGGCAGACAACTGTACGAACTTGAGACGATTGCGTTTTACACTCGGTGCAGATATCATCGTGGCGTACTGCGTATTGTTGGCAAGCACCTTGACGACCTGCTTTAGGAGTTGTTCCATCTTCTCCGTCTTTTCGATCATCAGCTCCTTCATCTCGGTCACTTCTCGATCCTTGACTTCCATCAGGTGATCTACATAGAAGCGATAACCCTTATCGGAAGGAATACGTCCTGAGGAAGTATGCGGCTGTACGATGTAGCCCAGTTCCTCAAGATCCGACATCTCATTACGAATCGTAGCAGAACTCAGATTCAGATCTGACATCTTGGAAATGGTACGGGAACCAACCGGCTCTCCGGTTTCCAGATAGTTCTGTATGATGGCGTTTAAAATTTTCTCTTTTCTCTCACCTAATTCGTCCATCGGATACCTCATCTGATTTCCTTGTTTCTAAGATTGTTAGCACTCATTAACTTAGAGTGCTAACATCTTTAAACCTAATGTATCACTGCCCTTTTGCTTTGTCAACACTTCTCACAAATTTTTTTATTTATTTTTGTGAAAGAAAAAAATCCCGCCAGAGCATTGCCCCGACGGGATTTATCAGAAGTGCATCAGCACCTCTATCTTTTAGCTGTAAAGATCAACTAACTTCTGTAAGTGATCGTAACGTTCCTTAGCAGCCTCTTCAGACTTAGCAAAGAGTCTTTCAGCACGCTCTGGGAACGGCTTGATCAGACGAGTATAACGAGCCTCGTTGTTCAAGAAGTCTTGGTAAGAACCGTCTCCAGCCTTTGATGTCAAAGTGAAAGGATTCTTTCCTTCTGCCTTCTTTGTAGGATCGAATGAGAACAGGTTCCAGTAACCAGCGGCTACTGCCTTCTTCATTTCATCCTGGCAGTGGTTCATACCACCCTTAGCGATACCGTGCAACTCACATGGAGCATATCCAATGATGAGTGAAGGTCCGTTGTATGCCTCAGCCTCTGCGATAGCCTTAACAGCCTGTGCAGGGTTAGCACCAAGTGCGATCTGTGCAACATATACATAACCGTAGCTCATAGCGATCTCTGCAAGAGACTTCTTGCCGATCTCCTTACCAGCTGCAGCGAACTGACATACTTCACCGATGTTAGAAGCCTTAGAAGCCTGTCCACCTGTGTTAGAGTACATCTCTGTATCGAATACCATAACGTTGACATTCTCACCAGAAGCAAGAACGTGATCCAATCCACCGAATCCGATATCGTATGCCCAACCGTCACCACCGAAGATCCATACGGACTTCTTAGCGAGGTAATCTTTCTTAGCAAGTGCTCCCTTAGCATCCGGACATCCAGCAGCTGCTGCTTTTTCAAGTTCAGCTACAAGAGCATCTGTTGCAGGAGTATTTGCCTTTGTATCATTAACAGTATCCATGAAGTTAGCAAATGCAGCCTTAAGTTCTGCGGATGCCTTGTCGCTTTCTGCGCAAGCCTTTGCAGACTCGATAGCCATGTCACGGATATATTTCTGTCCAACGTACATACCAAGACCATGCTCAGCGTTGTCTTCGAACAATGAGTTAGACCATGCTGGTCCCTTCTTAGAGTCCTTATTTACTGTGTATGGTGATGTTGCTGCCGGGTTACCCCAGATAGAAGAACATCCTGTTGCGTTAGAGATGAACATCTGCTCACCATAGAGCTGTGTGATCAATCTAGCATAAGATGTCTCAGCACATCCTGCACAAGAACCAGAGAACTCAAGGAGTGGCTGGTTGAACTGTGATCCCTTAGGAGTGATGTCTGATAATCCAACATCCTTCTTACCAACATTTGCTACTAAGTAATCAAATACTGGCTGCTCATCTGCCTGTGATTCCTGTGGAACCATAGCGATTGCTGCTGTAGGACATACAGTAACACATTCGCCACATCCCATACAGTCAAGAGGAGATACGCTCATGGTGTACTTGTAATCTCCACCCTTAGGCTTCATATCAGCAAGTTTGATGTTTGAAGGTGCAGCCTTAACTTCGTCGTCACTCAGTAAGAATGGACGGATGGTTGCATGTGAACATACAAATGCACAGTTGTTACACTGAATACACTTTTCTGCATCCCACTCTGGAACCATAACGGCTGTACCACGCTTCTCGTATGCAGAAGCACCTGTTACGAACTGACCATCAATGCAATCTGTAAATGCAGATACTGGAAGGCTGTCACCATCCATCTTTGCGATCGGATCAAGTAAGTCATTGACAAGCTTAACAACTTCCGGACGACCTGTACGCTCTGCCTTAGGAGCATCTGCTTCTGGGCTAGCCCAAGATGCAGGAACTTCTACCTTATGTACAGCGTCTACACCGGCGTCGATTGCCTTGTAGTTCATTTCTACGACTGCGTCACCCTTCTTGCTGTAAGACTTCTTAGCAGCCTGCTTCATAAATTCAACAGCCTCATCGATCGGCATAACATCAGCTAACTTGAAGAATGCTGACTGTAAGATTGTGTTTGTTCTCTTACCCATTCCGATTTCGATAGCCTTGTCGATAGCGTTGATCGTGTAAAGCTGAATGTTGTTATCAGCGATATACTTCTTTGCTTCAGCGTTCAGATGATGTCCTAATTCTTCATCAGACCACTGGCAGTTGATCATGAATACTCCGCCCGGCTTAACATCCTGAACCATCTTCATGCCCTGGATAACATATGCAGGGTTGTGGCATGCTACGAAGTCTGCCTGGTTGATGTAGTATGGGCTTCTGATTGGGTTATCACCGAATCTCAAGTGAGAAATTGTAACACCACCAGTCTTCTTTGAATCATACTGGAAGTATGCCTGGATGTATTTGTCTGTGTGGTCACCGATGATCTTAGTAGAGTTCTTGTTAGCACCTACAGTACCATCTCCACCAAGACCCCAGAACTTGCATTCCTTTGTACCAGGAGCAGAAGTGATAGGAGCTGGCTTAACCTCTGGCAGTGAAAGATGTGTAACATCATCTTCGATACCGATTGTGAAACGATGCTTAGGAGCATCCTTCTCTAATTCCTTATATACTGCAAATACAGATGATGGAGGAGTATCCTTTGATCCAAGACCATAACGTCCACCAACTAATACAACGTCATTCATACCTGCTTCACGAAGTGTGGTAGCAACATCAAGGTATAATGGCTCGCCAAGAGATCCCGGCTCTTTTGTTCTGTCAAGTACAGCGATCTTCTTTGCAGTCTTAGGGATAACCTTAAGTAATGCTTCTGATGACCATGGACGATACAGACGAACCTTAACAAGACCAACCTTCTCGCCTGCTGCTGTCAAGTAATCGATAACTTCTTCAGCAACGTCATTGATAGATCCCATTGCTACGATAACACGCTCTGCATCCGGAGCACCATAGTAGTTGAATAAGCCGTAGTTTGTACCAAGTTTTTCGTTTACCTTGTTCATGTACTTCTCTACAACTGCAGGTAACTCATCGTATGCTGTGTTACATGCTTCTCTATGCTGGAAGAATACATCTCCGTTTTCATGAGAACCACGAGCTGCCGGGTGGTTAGGATTCAAAGCATGTGCTCTGAACTCTTCTACTGCATCCATTGGACACATTTCTTTCAGATCTTCATAATCCCATTTCTCGATCTTCTGGATCTCATGAGATGTACGGAAACCATCGAAGAAGTTAAGGAATGGAACCTTGCCTTCTAATGCTGCCAAATGAGCAACCGGGCTTAAGTCCATAACTTCCTGTGGGTTTGTCTCACATAACATTGCAAAACCTGTCTGACGACAAGCGTAAACATCACTGTGGTCACCGAAGATGTTCAGTGCGTGTGATGATACTGTACGAGCAGATACATCAAATACACATGGCAACTGCTCACCAGCGATCTTGTACATGTTAGGGATCATAAGTAAAAGTCCCTGAGAAGCGGTAAATGTAGTGGTAAGTGCACCAGCTGCAAGTGAACCATGTACAGTACCTGCTGCACCTGCTTCTGATTCCATCTCTACTACTTTAACAGTGCTTCCAAAAATGTTCTTCTGTCCTGCTGCAGACCACTGGTCTACCATATCAGCCATTGGACTAGAAGGGGTGATCGGATAGATACCTGCTACTTCTGTGTAGGCGTATGCTACATGAGCTGCGGCGGTATTACCATCCATAGATTGTTTTGATCTTCCCATGTCGTTTCCTCCTAAAAGACTCTTTTCTTAATATGTACATAAGCATTTGCCGGGCACAAAAAGGGCGCAGTAAATGCGTAATGTCTCTAATTCAATAATATATGATTTTGACAAAAAAAAATCAATACTTCCCACTGTTTAAAATCAAGTACATTTGTTTTATGCCTATTGTTAGAAAATCATAGTAGACATTTCCCTGTCCCGGGCGCAAATAAATCCCGAAAATCCTTGCAAAATAAGGAAAGTACGATACAATAGTAGACGGTGTTTAAATTTAGCAAATTTATGAGGTGTAAAAAATGATACAGGCAAGTAATATCACCCTGCGTCTAGGGAAAAAGGCACTCTTTGAAGATGTAAATATCAAATTTACGGAAGGTAACTGTTATGGACTGATCGGTGCCAACGGTGCCGGCAAGTCAACATTCTTAAAGATCTTATCCGGACAGTTGGAGCCGACCAGCGGCGATGTCATCATCACGCCGGGTCAGCGTCTTTCTTTTCTGGAGCAGGATCACTTTAAATATGATGAGTTTACGGTCTTAGATACGGTCATCATGGGTAACCAGCGTCTTTATGACATCATGAAAGAAAAAGATGCTATTTATATGAAGGAAGATTTCACGGATGAAGACGGTATCCGCGCCAGCGAACTCGAAGCAGAGTTTGCAGACATGGACGGCTGGAATGCCGAAAGCGATGCTGCTACCTTATTAAATGGTCTGGGTATTGAGCCGGAACTTCACTACTCTGTCATGGCAGATCTGACCGGTGCGCAAAAGGTCAAGGTTCTCCTTGCAAAGGCACTTTTCGGAAATCCTGACATCCTGCTTTTGGATGAGCCGACCAACCACCTGGATCTGGATGCCATCGCCTGGCTGGAAGAATTTTTGATCAACTTTGACAATACCGTTATCGTGGTATCCCACGACCGTTATTTCTTAAATAAGGTATGTACCAATACCGCCGATATCGACTATGGCAAGATCCAACTCTATGCCGGAAACTATGACTTCTGGTATGAGTCCAGTCAGCTTCTTATGAAGCAGATGAAGGAGGCCAACAAGAAAAAGGAAGAAAAGATCAAGGAATTGCAGGACTTTATCTCCCGCTTCTCCGCAAATGCTTCCAAATCCAAGCAGGCAACTTCCAGAAAGCGTGCTTTGGAAAAGATCGAACTGGATGAGATCAAGCCTTCCAGCCGTAAGTATCCTTACATTGATTTCCGCCCACAGCGTGAGATCGGCAACGAAGTCCTCAGCGTTGAAAACCTGACCAAGACCATCGACGGCGAACTGGTTCTGGATCACATTTCCTTCAATCTGGGACGCGAAGATAAAGTTGCCCTCGTTGGTGCCAACGAACATGCCAAGACCATTCTTTTCAAGATCCTTGCAGGCGAGATGGAACCGGATGAGGGTTCTTACAAGTGGGGCGTGACCACTTCCCAGTCCTACTTCCCGAAGGATAATACCGAGATCTTTGATACCGATGATGTCATCGTAGACTGGCTGACACAGTTCTCCGAGATCAAGGATGCGACTTATGTCCGCGGTTTCCTTGGCAGAATGCTTTTTGCAGGTGAAGATGGTGTCAAGAAGATGCGCGTTCTCTCCGGTGGTGAAAAGGTGCGTGTTCTCCTCTCCCGCATGATGATCGAGGCATCCAACGTTCTCATGCTCGACGAGCCGACCGACCACTTGGATATGGAGTCCATCACTGCTTTAAATAACGGACTCATCAAGTTCCCGGGTGTTGTTATCTTTTCTTCCCGCGATCATCAGTTTGTGGAGACAACCGCAAACCGTATCATCGAGATCATGCCAAACGGACAGATCATCGACAAGATCACAACCTACGACGAATACCTGGAAAGTGATGAAATGGCACGTAAGCGTCAGGTCTATGCCATGTCTGACGACGATGCCAGCGACAACTAATCTTATTTTTCCACAAAAAGGATCCCTAAGTTTGACTATCTCAAACCTAGGGATCTTTTTTTATCTGCCCATCCGCTTTTTCGGTGCATCTTCATATTCATCGATGGACCACTCATCCTTCCAATCGATAAAGATCTGATCTCCTTCAAAACGCAGTGGCAGCCATACATAGTCTGCGATTCTTGTATTGACATTCTTGTCCCCGCCACTCTTAAAGTACTCCATGACTGCCTGCGGATTGGTCGGCACAAAGTTCGGATTGTAGATTGCCTCAAAAGCCTCTTTATAATCCGCATAGTTTTTATCCATCTGATCCGGTCTCCAACGATCGGCTACCGCAATGTAAAGATCCTTCTTTCCCTCCACTTTAAAGACCGAAGAAATCTGACTATGGAAAGACGTATGGCTGGCATCCCCTACATGTGGATCACCCTGTACCCTGTATGGTCCATGCCAGGTATCCGCGATCGCCACTTCCGACGGATTGGGATTGTAGCCGGTCGTACCGCTGGTAATGAGATAATGCTTAAAATTTCTGGTAAAATGCGCCGTTGCCTCTCTGACATAAGGTGGACAGGCATGTGGGAAATGGGTGGAATAATAACCAGTCACATCCGTATAGTCCTCGCTCAGGTCTGCGATGATGGTCTCACTGTGCACACGTTCAAAGAAATAATATGCCTTTCCATCCTCCGCTACCGCCAGATCAAAGTCTCCGGCATTCATGCCAAGCGGTCTTAAGCCCTCGCGTACCTTGGTATAAGGTCCTAAGATATGGTCTGCCGTCAGAACGGTCTCCGACTGTGTATTGTCCTTGTTCATGATCTTGAGCCAGCAGACAAATTTCTTAGTCTTTTCATTGTAGAAGAAGGAATGTTTATGGAAGATCAGAGAATCCGTATGACCAAAAAATGCTTAAAAGAAGCACTCACACAACTTTTAAAAGAAAAAGAATTATCTAAAATTTCCGTGCGCGAACTTTGCAGTAGAGCCTGCATCAATCGCACGACTTTTTATAAATATTATGAGATGCCGGGGGATGTTTTAAATGATATTGCCCGAGCCTTTTATGAGGATACCCGGAACTTTTTTTCAGAAAATCCCGTGGAAGAAGGCAAGCACCTGACCGCCTTTTTGCAATACCAGTTAGACAATAAAGAAACGGCGCTCCTGCTCCTGACGCACCACTACTCTGCCTCCGGTGATCTGCCTCTTTTAGATACGCTGGGCATGGATAATTTTTTACGCAAGGATTGTCGGGACGATAGTGCCCTCTACGAATATGCCTCCCTCTATTATTCAGCGGGCTGCTCTGCTATCATTGAAAACTGGCTGAAAAAAGAAACGCCAGAACCGGCTGCCTATATGGCAAGCGTGATTCTGGTGATGACCAACTTCCGCGGTCTGGAGCCATAGGGACGCTTCCTGTGGCTTAATTTTCATCCTGCAAGATCAATCTGGCTTTCTTGAGAGCGACCGAGATCAGCCCGGTCAAAAGCGTTGCTGCGATCATTTCACAAATGGCATTCACACCGACAAAGGCGCAGATAAAGACAATGATATTGCGTCCGCCGATCAGATTCTGCACATACTCGGTATTTCCAAATAGGACGACCAGTGCGACCATAAAGAAAAGGGTATTGAGGAATGCTGCCAGAAAACCTGTGAGGTAACCGGCAAGTGTTGTGTTCTTGGTCGCCTTGCGAAGTCCTTTGAATATGTAGCCTAAGAGAAGTCCGTCCAAAAGTCTCGGAACAAATCTCTGGATAAAGGCAAGTACCGGGCTGATGGCAAAAAGAGTTGCCCCCATGGCACTCACACCACCGATACCCATACACTGTCCAAAAGAGGTCAGTCCAAATACGGCTCCTAAAATTGCCCCACCCATAGGTCCACAGGCAATAGCTGCAATCGCAACCGGAATCATATTAAAACTGATAGCCAGCGGTCCGATATTCAGATAGCCCAGCGGTGTATAGGACATAAGTACCAATACCGCTATCATGAGCCCCAAGACCGTCATCTGCTTTGTTGTTAATATCTTCTTTTTCATCATACTATCCCTTAAAGTTTATTATTGTTAATCATTACCTTACTGATAGTACCATAGCTTGTAAAGTGCCGCAAGAAAGAAGTTTTCTAATTTACCCAAATATGCTATCATGGATGTGTTTGTTGCACATAAATCAGACAAGAACAGAAAGATATACATACATGAACAAAAGAATACTACGATGTGGAATTGCTGCCCTGTGCGCCGTCCTGGTCCTGCTGGGCTTCCTTTTCCACACACAGATATTATCCAAGACAAGACAACTTTTCGCGCAGGAAAGCCCTGCTGCCGATACGACAGACACTACGCCTTATGCCGGGATCTCGGCACAGGTCTATGACTACAACCACAAGATCGCGACCGGACAGATCTCCCTTGATGATGTCGCTCCTTTTTCCGAGGACGAGGTCTATACCTTTTTGCAGGGACATACTGCCTGGAGCAATGGTGTGACCTGGTCGGGAGAATGGTGCATGAAATACGCCAAGGGACAATATTTCAGTGGCTTTGGCTGCGGTTTCTGCTCAGTTGCCAATGTCTATTCTACCCTTTCCCCTTATGAATGCTCTCCTCTGGACGTTTACGACTATGCCTACAAGGAAACCGGTTATGCACCTACCAAGGCATCTGCCGCTTTGGACTGGGGCAATATGAAAGTAGTCCTGCGGGACATGGGCATGGACTGTGATGTTTATTACAAGACAAATGATTATGCGGATTTCCAGAACCAGGTAAAGACCAGCAAAATGACCATCGCCCTTGTCAGCAGCGCCAATGATGATAAACTCTGGCAAAAGGTTCCGGGACATTATGTAACCCTCTGCCTCTACAATGCCAGCGATGACACTGTTCTTCTGGGCGATCCGGGTTCACCGACCAACAATCGTACCCGCGTACCGCTTTCTTATATTTATGATGCACTAAAAACCACCAGCAAGTTCCAATACCTACTGGTGGATGATTATTGCGAAGCGGACAATCTCTGGCTGCATGACGGTATCAGCGAAAACTGGAATGCGCCGAATACCTGACCTAGCAAAGAGCCACAGGGACTTTCCTGTGGCTCTGTTGTTCCGTGATCCTTTACATTTTTTTGCGAAGATTGCGTATATTACGTCTTATTTTCCTGCAAACCTCATGGTTTTCTTTTTCACTGCTTTCCAATTTGTGTAATCTGTCTTCCATTAATCTGATTTTTTCTTCTATTGTCACGTTATTTCCTCCTTTTTTTGCTCTAAGAAACTTCTACATTTCCTCAGCCATAATGCTGATGATTTTTGCACAGTTTTCATAATCCAGTTTACTACTATCCAGGAGCAGATCATAATTGTGGCGATCCCCCCAGGTTTTGTCTGTAAAGATATTATAATGGCGGCTACGTTCCTTGTCTGATTTTTCCATCTCTTTTCTGGCAGTCGTCGCCTCCATACCGTATTCTTTTATACCACGCTCTACGCGCTTGTCCATATTTGCATAGATGAATACGCGAAGTACGTCTTTGCGCTCTGCGAGGATCTGGTCTGCGCAGCGTCCTACGATGACGCATCTGCCCCGATCCGCAAATTTTGTTATCACGTCCTTCTGCGCCTCATAAATCTGTTCTGACAAGGGCAACGTCTGTTGGTTTGCTCCTTGCAAAATACCATATCCGTAACTGGTTCCCATGGCCAGATTGTACAGAAAACTATTGGTGACCTTCTGCTCACTGGATTCCACGTATTGCGTTGCCAGACCGGATTTTTCAGACGCCTGATCTATCAGTTCCCGGTCATAATAAGAAATTCCCAGTCGATTTGCCACCAACTTACCTATGGTTCGTCCGCCGCTTCCCAGTTCCCGTCCTATGGTGATAATTTTTCTCATTCTTCCTTTCCTCCTTCTTCTCTTTCATTTCTATCTTCTGCAATTCCCGTCCTATGTGTGAAACACCCTGCTTAACGCTGCAGGATACATTTCCACACTCATACATCTCTTCATAGAACGCCTTGCCATTTTCATCTTCCATACACGTTCTGACACAGTTTTTTTGCATGTCCCTGCAGTCGACACATTTGCATGCATAATGTGCCATTTACTCTGCGGTTCCTTTCTTCTGTTCCAGGCGATTGATCTTTTTTATTTCTGCCAGGATCAGTACAAGGGCAAGAGCAAATGCCAGTCCGTCTGCAACCGGTCCTGCCCAGAGTACACCCTTGACACCCATCCTGTTACACAAGATGACAACCGCCGGGATCAAAATTACAATCTGTCGGCTGAGAGAAAGCGCACCGGACAATACCGGCTTTCCGATAGACTGGAAGAAAATTGCTGCTACTGCCTGAAATCCATTGACAAAACACAGCAAGGTAAAAATACGGAAAGACATGATAGAAAATTCCGCATACAGATCTCCCTGATTGCCAAATAAGTCCGTCAGTTGTTTCGGGAATATCTGGAAAATGAGGAAAAAGATGACGGCAAACGAGGTGGCAGATATCGTTGCCGTTGTCAGCGTTTTTTTCACTCTTTTATAATCTGCACGCCCGTAATTGTAGCCAACGACCGGCTGTGCTCCCGTTCCGATCCCCATAACGATGGATGTCAGGATGGTGTTGAATTTCATGACAATACCAAAGGCCGCCAATGGGATATCCGCACCATATTTTGAATCCATACCGCAATGTACCAGATAGTAATTGATCACGGTCATGATGATAGCAACCGCAATCTGGGCGATGAAACTGGACACACCATAGCCTGCCATTTTTCTTAACATGCGAAATTCCGGCTTCATATCCTTGCCATTGATCTTTACAGTTTTAAAGCGCGGAATATACCATATACAGAGCGCAAAACTAAAGATCTGTCCGATCACCGTTGCCACCGCTGCCCCTGTCATGCCCCAGCCAAATCCAAGGACAAACAAGGCATCCAATACCACGTTTGTCAGACAGCCAACGATCATGGATATCATGGTAAGTTGTGGCGTTCCATCTGCACGAATCATGGAACACATACCGGAACCGATGATCACAAATGGGAAGCCCAGAACCACAATCCTGCCGTATTCCAGTGCGTATTGCAAGTTATCCGGTGTCGCGCCAAACAAGGCAACCAGCGGTTTCAGAAAAATCGCGCAGAAAAGGCAGAAAAGAATGCCCACAATGATCAACCATGAAAATGTGTTGTTGACCCCTTTTTCGGCTTCTTTTTTGTTGCCACGTCCAAGTTCCAGACTCAAATAAGCGGCACCGCCATCTCCCAGCAGCAATGCCAGAGCCATAACAACCATATTCAGTGGAAACACCACATTGGTTGCACTGTTGCCCAGGGTTCCTACGCCCCATCCGATAAAGATCTGATCGACGATGTTATACATAGCATTGACAACCAGTGCGACAACGCTGGGAATCGCATATTTGATCATCAGACTGCCAATCGGCGCCGACGCGAGCGGATTTTTTTCCGTTTCATTTTCATTCATATTTTTTCAACCTCCTTTGTGCCAAAGGGACATTCCTTCTGCCACAGGGAGTGTCCCCATGGCTTCCTCTGACTACTTCATCGGGCATTTTAATCTATATGATTATCATAGAGTCAATAGCATTTTCCACTTTTTTCTTGCCAAAATGCTATGATTTTTTTATAATACAGAAAAAGTTTTTTATTTACATAGACTTGTGGAGGTTTGTTTTGCATCATCTTTTATCTATTGGAGAACTGGCTAAATTAAGAAATATCAATGTGCAATCCTTGCGTTACTATGAAAAGCTGGGGATTTTGATTCCAGCCTATATCAATTCGGAAAGTGGTTACCGTTACTATACACTAGAGCAGATCATAATCCTGGATACCATCATCCTTTGTATTGATCTGGGTATTCCACTCAAGGATTTGAAAAATTATGTGAATGAGGATGGAGAACTTGAATTTGAGCACTTACTCAAAGACGGCAGAAAACTTGCCAGCGAAAAGGTCAAAAAAATAGAGGCCAGTATCGATACAATCAACCGGACTCTGCAACATATCAATGCTCAGAAAAATTTTCAAGGACGGGATGGCTATTATTCCCGCTATATCTTTGAACGGTATTACATTGCCATTCCCTGTCAGGCAATCATGGATGCAGAAACTTATGAGAAAAACCTGAGTCATCTGCTCTCGCTTGCCAAAAAGCAAAATCTTCAGGCTTCTTTTCCTCATGGCATCATTGCATCCTACAACGATGGACAATTTGTCGGGGCAACCATGTTTTTGGAAGTTCTGCCGAATGAAACATCCAGCGTAAAACACCTGCATGCCGGGAATTACCTGTGTTTTCAGGAATTACGAGAGATGCATTCCGACCCTCTTGTCATATTTCCACCCAAACTGCTGGCTCAGGGCAATACAGCTGTCATCATTTCCAGCATGTCACCTGATACCTATAAATATGACAAGGTAACCTTAGAGTTTCAGATACGGACTGCTTAAAAACAGACCACAGGGACACTCCTTGTGGCAAAAGGAACGTCCCTGTGGCTAAAATCTTACGATTTTCTTACAAATATTTTAGACCTGTGGCAAGTCTGCCAATGATTTTGCCAGTTCTTCATCGGTCGGGATGTAATCGCCCATCTCGCCATCATTGTATTTCTGGTATGCCACCATGTCAAAGTAACCGGTTCCCGTCAAGCCAAAGACAATATTCTTTTCTTCGCCGGTCTCCTTGCAGCGCAAGGCTTCATCAATGGCAACCTTGATGGCGTGGCTGCTTTCCGGTGCCGGTAAAATGCCTTCCACTCTGGCAAACTGCTCTGCTGCCTTAAAGACTTCGGTCTGTTCTACGGAACGCGCCTCCAATAATCCCTGGTCGTATAATTCAGATACGATGGAACTCATGCCATGATAACGCAAGCCACCGGCATGGTTGGCAGATGGAATGAATTCACTTCCCAGGGTATACATCTTTGCCAGCGGGGTAACCTTTCCGGTATCGCAGAAGTCGTATGCATATTTACCTCTCGTCAGACTCGGACAACTTGCCGGCTCTACTGCGATGATCTGGTAATCATTCTCACCCCTTAACATTTCGCCCACAAATGGGGAGATCAGACCGCCCAGATTGGAACCACCACCGGCACATCCGATGATAACATCCGCTTTGACACCATATTTATCCAGAGCTGTTTTGGTCTCTAAACCAATAACAGACTGATGCAATAAAACCTGTGCCAAAACAGAGCCTAACACATAGCGGTAACCTTCCTGCTTGGTCTCTGCCTCGACTGCCTCAGAAATAGCACATCCCAGACTTCCTGTCGTGCCCGGAAATTCTGCATTGATCTTTTTTCCGATCTCCGTCGTCATGGAAGGAGAAGGTGTTACCGTCGCACCATATGTTCGCATGACCTCTCTACGGAAAGGCTTTTGCTCATAAGAGCATTTCACCATATAGACCTGACAATCCAGATCAAAATAAGAACATGCCATGGAAAGTGCTGTTCCCCATTGTCCTGCTCCTGTCTCTGTCGTCACGCCTTTCAGCCCCTGCTTCTTAGCGTAATATGCCTGGGCTATAGCGGAGTTCAACTTGTGACTGCCGGATGTATTGTTGCCCTCGAACTTATAGTAAATATGTGCCGGTGTTCCAAGTTTTTCCTCCAGGCAGTAGGCTCTTACTAAAGGCGATGGGCGGTACATTTTATAGAAATTTCGGATTTCTTCCGGAATATCAAAATATGCTGTCGTATCATCCAGTTCCTGCTTTGCCAGTTCCGTGCAGAATACCGGTTCCAGATCCTCAACGGTCATCGGCTGCAAGGTTGCAGGGTTTAAAAGTGGTGCAGGTTTCTTCTTCATATCTGCTCTCACGTTATACCATTGCTTTGGCATCTCCTGTTCATCCAGATAAATCTTGTAGGGAATTGTTGTCTTGTTCATGTTTCTTCCTTTCCTCGCTTTGCGAAATTTATTTACATGGAATGAGAGTGTGCGCTTACCTGATCTGATTAGCGGTCGTCAAATACACCACATAAATGCGTGTATTTTCCTCGTCGCCATAACAAAAAAACTCCCGTCCTATATACATAGGACAGAAGTTATACTCCTGCGGTGCCACCTAATTTCATCCTGCTTCTGGCAGAATACCCTCATTTATGTACCAACATACATAATCTGCTGTAACGTGCATCCCACGTCTCCCCTACTCGCCTCTGCTTTCGGTTCGCCCTCTACAGTCCATTCTAGCACCCTTTCACCACTGTTATCCCACCACCAACAGTTCTCTGTGCGCTTCCAAATGCTATACTCGTCTGCGTCATCGGTTTTAATATAGTGACAGGATAATACATTAGCGCGATAAAGTCAAGAGGTTTTTAAATAAAAAATATCTCCCCACCATATGGTAGGGAGATAA
>CAVLBP010000003.1:29728-45373 GCA_963661325.1 bacterium | reverse complement strand
TCCTTGGTCTTGTGAAGACCGATGATGCCATTGATGGTAAAAGTAAGCAGGGCACCGACATAGTGATAGTTGTCCGGCTGTAAGCCCTGCTCGATGGCTTTTTCATTTAAAGCATAAGACAACTGTTCGCTGAATTTGATGTTACCGCTGCTAAAGGGCTGGATATTGTCGCTCTCGCAGATGGAAAGTGCATGATACATATCCAGAAAAAAGGCATGGGGATCTTCATACATATTGGAAATGTAATTCATATGGGCGACAACGCTGGAGGTAGCATCTTTTAGGAGGGTATCGGTCAGATCGTAGATATCCCGGTAATGTGCATAGAAGGTAGACTTGTTGATCTGCGCTTCTTTTACAATATCGGTTACGGTGATCTTTTCAATCGGTTTTTGGGTTGCCATGGTAAGAAAGGCGTTTGTGATCGCCTTTTTTGTTTTTTGTACGCGAATATCCATAAGAATCAACGGATTTGAGAGGAAACGTTGTTTAACCAACGATGTGGCGCCTATCTGCTGATTGTTTTGGCTGCTATCTGTCCTTATAATAACAACTATAAGTTGGAAAAGCAACCAGGAGTTGGAAAAACGACTTGGAGTTGAGAAATTTGATAAGGGTAGAAAAGGAGTGGATAAAGATGAAGAATGAAGAAATGATGAAAAGCGGGTCTGTCTGGAAAGCCATTGCCTCCATGGCGATCCCATCCGCAGTGATCATGTTGCTCATGATCTTTTACAATATCGCAGATATGTTTTTTATCGCAAGATTGGGAGACAATGCACAGGTGGCGGCAGTCTCCGTGGTATCTCCGGTATTTTCCATCATGTCAGCTGTTGCCATGATGCTTGGCAACGGAGGCTGTACCATGATCGCCAAAGCCTTTGGGGCGGGAGAGAAGGATAAGGCAAAGACCTATTCCAGCCTTTGCATGTGGACTGCCATTGTGCTTGCAGTCGTATTTATCATATTAGCACTGACTTTCGCTGATCCCCTGCTTGTATTTTTGGGGGCGAAAGGTGACGTTGCCGTTTATGCCAAGAAGTATATGATACCGGTTGTTTTGGGCTCGCCCTTTATGATGATCTCTACATCTGTTGCCCTCCTGCTCCGTGCGGAAGGATCTGTCATGGAAGGTTTTGTGGGAAATCTGATCGGTACCATGGTAAATCTGATCCTAGATCCTATCTTTATCTTAGTATTCCACTGGGGTGTGGCAGGAGCAGCACTGGCTTCTGTAGCGGGCAATGCACTGGCAGTCCTTTATTATATCTATGTCATGTTAAAGAAGTCACAGGTTATGTCCTTTTCCCTTGCCAATGCAGCAAAGGATGTTCCGGCGATTGGCCATATCCTGATCCTGGGACTGCCCAATGCCATTGCAAGTATCTTATCCGGTTTTGCTTCTACCTTCAGTAACCAGATCTTGAGCGGTTACGGCACGGATGCCCTCGCAGCCATGGCGGCGGCAGGCAAATGTACCATGATCACGACCACCCTTGTCATGGCGGTTGGAATGGGCTGTCAGGCATTGATCTCTTATAATTATGGCGCACAGAATATCCCGCGTCTCAAGGAAGTGGTGCGCAAATTATCCATTCTGGTCTTTGCTATCAGCATCGTGGCAGGTGCCTTGTGCTTTCTCTTCCGAAAAGCCATTATGGCACAGTTCTTAACGGCGGATGTTTTAGATCTGGGCGTTCATATGGTGACCATCCTGCTTTTGACCAGTCCGATCATTGGCATTGTCTATCTGGTGTCAGGCTATTTCCAGGCGATCGACCGTCCTATGGAATCTTTGATCGTTTCCATCTTACGGCAGGGACTCCTTTTGATCCCGGCACTTTATATCTGCAACCGGCTGGCAGGGCTGGATGGTGTTGTTTGGGCATATGTGGTAGCAGATGTCATCAGTACGATTGTTGCGGCTATCGTTTATCTGACACGGAAAAACTTGTGTATTATGAAGAAAAATTAAAATTATTAGCACTCAACCAAAATGAGTGCTAATTTTTTATTGACTTTTGCATTTTGCTGTCTTATTATATTCTCTAGAACGTAAGAGGTGGCAACACCGGTTCTATTTTTATAGAAAGAAGGAATGATAGAAATGGAAAACAAACGTGGAAGTTTATCAATTACAAGCGAAAACATTTTTCCGGTAATCAAGAAATGGTTGTATTCAGATCATGATATTTTTTATAGAGAATTGATCTCCAATGGCTGTGATGCCATTACCAAGTTAAAGAAACTGGATATGATGGGAGAATACGAACTCCCGGCGGATTATAAGGCAAAGATCCAGGTCGTCGTCAGCCCGGAGGACAAGACCCTTACTTTTATCGATAATGGTCTTGGAATGACGGAAGAAGAAGTAGAGGAATACATCAATCAGATCGCTTTTTCCGGTGCTACCGACTTTTTGGAAAAGTATAAGGACAAGGCAAGTGAAGAGCAGATCATCGGTCATTTCGGATTGGGATTCTACTCTGCATTCATGGTTGCGGACCAGGTACATATCGATACCTTATCTTATAAGGAAGGTGCCAAGGCAGTACATTGGGAATGTGACGGCGGTACGGAGTTTGAGATGGGCGACGGAGACAAGACAGAAGTCGGAACCAAGATCACCTTGTTCTTAAATGAGGACTGTCTGGAATTTGCCAACGAATACCGTGCAAGAGAAGTCATTGAGAAGTACTGTTCATTCATGCCGACTGAGATCTATCTTTCAAAGAAAGATGCACCGGAAGAATATGAGACTATCGATGCAGCTGACAAGCGCGACACCGATACCGTGATCGAGGAGATCCATACCGATGCCAAGATGGAAGAAAAGGAAAAAGAGGATGGCACTAAGGAGATGGTCGAGGTAGAGCCTGCAAAAGACCAACTCAAGATTGTAAAGCGTCCGGTTCCTTTGAACGATACCAACCCACTTTGGACAAAGAACCCGAGCGAATGCTCCGATGATGATTACATTGCATTTTATCGCAAAGTATTTATGGATTACAAGGAGCCGCTTTTCTGGATTCATTTGAATATGGATTATCCATTCAACCTGAAAGGTATTTTGTATTTCCCGAAGATCAACACCGAGTACGATTCGATCGAGGGCACGATCAAGTTATACAACAATCAGGTATTTATTGCGGACAATATCAAGGAAGTCATTCCGGAATTTCTGATGCTCTTAAAGGGTGTCATCGACTGCCCGGATCTGCCGCTGAACGTATCCCGTTCCGCTTTGCAGAATGATGGATTTGTTACCAAGATCTCTGAGTACATTACCAAGAAGGTGGCTGACAAACTCATTGGTATGTGCAAGACAGACAAGGAAAATTATGAGAAATACTGGGATGACATCAGCCCATTTATCAAGTTTGGCTGCTTAAAGGACAACAAGTTCTGTGACAAGATGAATGACTATATCCTCTTTAAGGATATTGACGGCAAGTACACGACCTTACCGGAACTCTTAGTCGCAGAAGAAAAGACCGAGGAAAAGGCAACCGATGAAAACGGCGAGACCGTGGATGTCGAGGAAGTAAAGGAAGATGCCGGTGCAGATGAGGGAGAAGCGGAAGATAAGAGAAAGACGATCTTCTATGTTACCGATATGCAGCAGCAGAGCCAGTATATCAACCTGTTCCGTGAGCAGGGCATGAATGCGGTTGTACTGGATCACACCATCGACAATTCCTTTATCACACAGTTAGAGCAGCGCAATCAGGACTACAAGTTCTTGCGAATCGATGCAGATCTGACAGAGAACCTAGTTGAGGAGGTCTCTGAGGAAGACTTAAAGGCTGCACAGGATGCCCTTTCTGCACTCTTTAAGAAGGCATGCGGCAAGGACAATCTGACCGTAAAGGTAGAGAAGTTCAAGAACAAAGACATTTCTTCTATGCTGACGGTTTCTGAGGAAAGCAGACGTATGCAGGAAATGATGAAGATGTACAACATGTACGGCATGGATCCGTCTATGTTTGGCGGAGACGAGACGTTGGTACTCAATGTGGACAACGACCTTGTCAAATACATGTTTGAGCACGCTGATGGCGAGAATGTGGAGACGTTCGCACAGCAGTTGTACGATCTGGCATGTCTGGCAAATAAGCCACTTGCACCGGAAGCCATGACAGCATTCGTTGCCCGCAGCAACAAGATCATGATGCTTTTGGCACAGGATAAATAAAACGGACAATATAAATCCGGGGTAATCTCTTAGGAGACCGCCCCGGATTTCTTTGATTTCTTATTTGGAAGCAATTTCCTTCTTTAAGTTCTTGTGCGCCGTAGAAAGCATAAGTTTGATACGGTTGAGCTGGTTTACTTCCGATGCGCCCGGATCATAGTCAATGGCAACGATATTTGCCTTTGGATATTCGTGACGCAATTCTTTGATAACACCCTTTCCGACAATGTGGTTTGGCAGACATGCAAATGGCTGGGCACAAATGATGTTTGGCACGCCCTGATGCATGAGTTCCAACATTTCACCGGTCAGGAACCAGCCTTCACCGGTCTGGTTACCGATGGATACGATAGACTCAGCATTTTTGGCTGTGTCCTCGATATAGCAGGTCGGTTCAAAGTGCTTGCTCTTTGCCAGTTCGTCTCTGGCATCTTTTCGCATCCATTCAAAGAAACGGATAAGCATCTTATTGAGACGGGCTGTCTTTTTGGACTCGCCCAGATTATCTGCCTTGTAGATCTGGTTGTAGCAGCAGTAGAGCAGGAAGTCTGTCAGATCCGGTACAACGGCTTCTGCACCTTCAGACTCCAAAAGCGTTACAACGTCATTGTTGGCTGCCGGATGGTATTTTACCAGGATCTCGCCGACAACGCCGACACGTGGCTTTTTCTCATCTGTGATCGGCAGACGGTCGAAATCGCGGATGATCTCACGGCACATCTGCTTGTATTTGCGATGGGAAAGGAAACCATCCTGGGTTACAAAGGCAATGACGCGTTCCTTCCATTTTTCATGCAGGGCATTGGCAGAACCCGGTGTCACTTCGTATGGGCGCATGCGGTATAAGCAGCGCAGGAAGATGTCACCAAATTCCAATGCATACAGACCATGCTGGATCAGGGCTGGTGTGATCTTAAAGCCCGGATTCTTTTCCAGTCCGACCATATTTAAGGATACGACCGGCACATCCGGGTAACCTGCCTTGGCAAGGGCACGACGGATAAATGCGATATAGTTGGTCGCACGGCATCCACCACCGGTCTGGGTGATGAGGACTGCTGTCTTGTTCATGTCGTAATTGCCGGAAGCAATGGCAGCCATGATCTGACCGACAACGATCAGGGACGGATAGCAGGCATCGTTATTTACATATTTGAGCCCGACATCCACACATTCTCTGGCAGAGATCTGTGGGATGGATAAGTGGTATCCTGCGGCAACAAATGCCGGTTCCAAAAGTTCAAAATGGATCGGCGACATCTGCGGACAGATGATGGTGTAATCCTTGCGCATCTCCTCGGTAAAGATGACACGCTCAAAGTTTGCAGGCTTGATCTCGCGTTTTTCCTGCTTCTTTTCTCTGACACGGATGGCAGAGAGGAGAGAGCGGATACGGATCCTAGCAGCACCCAGGTTATTGACCTCATCGATCTTTAAGCAGGTATAGATCTTGCCGGAGCCTGTCAGAATATCGCTGACCATATCGGTCGTTACGGCATCGACACCGCAGCCGAAAGAGTTGAGCTGGATCATGTCCAGATCATCTCTGGTCTTGACAAAGTTGGCGGCAGAGTAGAGTCGGGAATGATACATCCACTGATCCATAACTAAGATCGGACGTTCCAGATTACCCAGATGTGACACGGAGTCTTCGGTCAGTACACAGATGCCGTAAGAGTTGATCAATTCCGGGATACCATGGTTGATCTCAGGATCGACATGGTATGGACGACCTGCCAAAACGATACCGCGTCTGCCGGTCTCCTCCATATATTTGAGGACTTCTTCGCCCTTTTTCATCATTTCCAGACGGGTCACTTCCTGTTCTTTCCAGGCATCGGTGACAGCCTCGCGCACTTCGGATTCCGGTATGTCAAATTCTTCCTTGAAGCATTTGACCAGAGTCAGGCTTGCCTTTTCCTCACTGCCAAAGGACATGAAAGGATTGATAAAACGCACCTTGCCGGAAGTGATCTCGTCCACATTATTCTTGATGTTTTCTGAATAAGAGGTGACGATCGGGCAGTTGTAGTGGTTACCGGCATCCGGGAACTCATTTCTTTCATAGAAGAGTGCCGGGTAGAAGATAAAGTCTACATTGCCTTCGTCAATGAGCCACTGGATATGTCCGTGTGCCAACTTGGCAGGATAACATTCGGACTCACTCGGAATGGATTCAATGCCCATCTCATAGATCTTTCTGGACGAAGTTGGAGATAGGACAAGAGAAAATCCAAGTTTTTTGAAGAAAGTTGCCCAGAATGGGTAATTTTCATACATGTTCAAAACTCTCGGAAGTCCGACCGTGCCTCGTTTTGCTTCCTCTCTTGGCAGTGGTTCGTAATCAAAGATACGCTTGTTCTTGTATTCAAAAAGGTTTGGAATATTTTCTTTGTTCTTTTCCTTGCCCAGACCCTTTTCACAACGGTTACCGGTGATGTAACTGCGGTTGCCGGAGAAACGGTTGATGGTCAAAAGACAGTGGTTGGTACATCCCTGACAACGGGCAAGTTTGGTCGTATAGGTCAGTTCATTGATCTGATCAATGGTCAGCATGGTAGTCTGATAGCCTTCTTCGTGACGTTCTCTGGCGATCAGGGCACAACCGAAAGCACCCATGATACCGGCGATGTCAGGTCTGACTGCCTCGCAGCCGGAAATGCGCTCGAAAGAACGAAGCACGGCGTCGTTGTAAAAAGTACCGCCCTGTACGACAACGTGTTCCCCGAGTTCCTTTGGATCGGAGAGTTTGATAACCTTAAAGAGGGCATTTTTGATAACGGAATAGGCAAGACCGGCAGAAATATCAGCCACGGTCGCACCTTCCTTTTGTGCCTGCTTTACCTTGGAGTTCATAAATACCGTACATCTTGTACCAAGATCGATCGGATTTTTGGCAAACAAGGCTTCCTTGGCAAAATCTGCAACGGTAAAGTTCAAGGATTTTGCAAAAGTCTCGATAAAGGATCCGCAACCGGATGAACAAGCCTCGTTCAACTGCACGCTGTCAACGGTCTGGTTCTTGATCTTGATGCATTTCATATCCTGTCCGCCGATGTCTAAGATACAATCGACTTCCGGGTTAAAGAAGGCAGCGGCATAGTAGTGTGCCACGGTCTCAACCTCGCCCTCATCAAGCATGAGTGCGGACTTTAAGAGTGCCTCGCCATATCCTGTTGAGCAGGAATGCACGATGTGGGCATCTTCCGGCAACTTGCTGTAGATGTCCTTGATGGCGCCGATGGCAGTAGCCAGCGGACTGCCGTTGTTGTTGCTGTAGAAAGAATAGAGCAGGGATCCGTCCTCGTCTACCAGGGCGATCTTGGTCGTGGTAGAACCGGCATCGATACCCAGATAGCAGTTGCCATGATAAGAGGCAAGATCAGCGGTACGGACGTGGTTGTTGCCGTGGCGCTTGATAAAGGTATCGTATTCATCTTCTGATGCAAAGAGCGGCTCCATACGGGCAACTTCAAATTCCATATGAATATTGGAAGATAATTTCGCCATAATATCGGTGATGGCAAACTGTTTTTCCTCCTTATAATTAAGAGCAGAACCGATCGCGGCGAACAGATGTGAGTTGTCTGGCATGATGGCATGCTCGTCATCCAGATTTAAGGTGCGGATGAAGGTCCTTTTTAACTGATCCAGAAAATGCAGAGGTCCTCCCAAAAATGCAACGTGGCCACGGATCGGCTTACCGCAGGCAAGACCGGAAATGGTCTGGTTGACAACCGCCTGAAAAATAGAGGCAGATAAGTCTTCCTTGGTTGCACCTTCGTTGATGAGAGGCTGGATATCTGTCTTGGCAAAGACACCACATCTGGCTGCGATCGGATAGATCGCCTTGTAATTCTTGGCATATTCATTCAGTCCGGAGGCATCTGTCTGGATCAGAGAAGCCATCTGGTCGATAAAGGAACCGGTACCACCGGCACAGATACCATTCATACGTTGTTCCACGTTACCGTTTTCAAAGTAGATGATCTTTGCATCCTCACCGCCAAGTTCGATGGCAACGTCTGTCTGTGGCGCATAGTGGGTCAGGGCAGTGGATACTGCGATAACTTCCTGGACGAAATCAATGCCTAAATGTCTGGCAAGTGTCAGACCTCCGGAACCGGTGATCATCGGAGATACCATGATCTCTCCGGTGGTATCAAATGCCTTATGTAAGAGGTTACTTAAGGTTTCCTGAATGTTGGCAAAATGTCGTTCGTAATCAGAAAAGATAAGATTGTCCTGCTCATCAAGGATTGCTATTTTGACTGTTGTAGAACCGATGTCGATTCCTAACTTGTACAATTTTTGATTCATAATGATGTAAACCCTTTCTAAAAACTGATAACTGTTTACTCCCGTTCATCTCGTAGATAGAAGTCTGTTATTTCTTATTTAATATATAGAAAACAAACAGAGTTATTATACGACACAAATCGACAAAAAACAAGAAGCGGATTCGTTGACAAAAAGTGGGAAGCACCCTATAATTAAAATAATTATGCAATATCGTAGGTGACTATGCCATTTCTTGAGATATTGCGAGAGTGAGGAGAATACTTTTATGCTAAATAAGTTAGAACGTGCTCTGGGTAAATATGCTATTCCGAATCTCATGCGTTATCTGATCGGAGGCTATGTGCTGGGGTATTTTTTGATGTTGGGAAGTCGCATTACCAGTGTAAACTTCCTTACCTATATGACCTTAGAGCCTTACTACATCATCCACAAGTTCCAGATCTGGCGTATCTTTACCTGGATCATGATCCCGGAGACATCCAATATCCTGTTCTTTGCGATCATGCTCCTTTTATACTATCAGTTGGGAACAGCACTGGAGAATGCCTGGGGGACATTTCGTTTTAATGCCTATATCATCGGCGGTATGCTTGCGACCCTGATCGGTGCTTTTGTGCTGTATTTTATTTACGGTGCAGTGACCGGCAGTCCGGTAGCAGGCGTTGGCGGCTATTTTAGTATGCAGTACATCAACCTGTCGATCTTTTTAGCCTTTGCCGTATGTTTCCCGGATATGGAGGTGCTTTTGTACTTCATCATCCCAATCAAGATGAAGTGGATGGCAGTGGTCTATGCCGTTATGATCGCGATCAGTCTGGTGGGATCCTCCTGGTCAGGACGTGTGGCGATCATCTGCTCCCTGCTCAACTTCCTGATCTTTTATCTGTCATCCCGCAATTACAGACGTGTGGATCCGCGTGAGATCCACCGCAAGCAGGAGTACAAGCGCAAGGCGGCAGCCGGGGCAGGACAAAGGACAGACAGGAGCGGCGCACCGATCGCAAGACACAAGTGCGCGGTATGCGGCAGGACAGAACTTACAAATCCGGAACTGGAATTCCGTTTCTGCTCAAAGTGCAACGGCAATTACGAATATTGTCAGGATCATCTGTTTACACACAAACACATCCAGTAGGCAATACCAAAGAGGAATATAAGTGGATAAGTCCACAGATGGAGAGGAATAGATCAATGGAGAACGAAAAAGAAGTAGTATCAAAGAATTTTATCGAGATGGAGATCGACAAGGACCTGGCAGAGGGCGTCTATGACACCGTATGTACCCGTTTCCCACCGGAACCAAATGGTTATCTGCATATCGGTCATGCCAAGTCCATCCTGTTAAACTATGGTCTGGCAAAAAAATACAATGGCGAATTTCACATGCGTTTTGACGATACCAATCCGACCAAGGAGCGTGAGGAATTTGTAGAGTCCATCAAAAAAGACATTCAGTGGCTAGGCGCAGACTGGGGCGACCATCTGTATTTTGCATCCAACTATTTTGACCAGATGTATGAAGCAGCCGTTACCCTGATCAAAAAGGGAAAGGCATACTGCTCTGACTTAAATGCAGACCAGATCCGTGAGTACCGCGGTACTTTGACAGAACCGGGCAGGGAAGATCCGAATACAGGCCGCAGCATCGAAGAAAATTTACAGATCTTTGAAGATATGAAAAACGGCAAATACGAGGATGGCAGCATGGTACTGCGTGCCAAGATCGATATGACATCACCGAATATCAATATGAGAGATCCGATCCTCTATCGTGTGGCACATATGCATCATCACAACACCGGTGACAAGTGGTGCATTTATCCTATGTATGATTTCGCACATCCGATCGAGGATGCGATCGAAGGTATCACACACTCTATCTGTACACTGGAATTTGAAGACCACAGGCCGCTCTATGACTGGGTCGTTCGTGAGGTCGGTTTTGAGCGTCCGCCAAGACAGATCGAATTTGCCAAGATGTATCTGACCAATGTCGTTACCGGCAAGCGTTACATCAAGCGTCTGGTAGAAGAAGGTATCGTAGACGGTTGGGATGATCCGCGTCTGGTATCCATTGCAGCCCTGCGCCGTCGTGGCTTTACACCGGAGTCCATTGCAAAGTTCGTAGAACTCTGTGGCGTGTCAAAGAGCAATTCTTCTGTGGATTATGCCATGCTTGAGTATTGTATCCGTGAGGATTTAAAGATCAAGAAGAGCCGTGTGATGGCAGTTTTAGATCCGATCAAGGTTGTGATTGACAATTATCCGGAAGGACAGATTGAGTATCTGGAAGCACCGAATAACCTGGAAAATCCGGAACTGGGCACACGTCAGGTACCATTTTCCAGAGAAATCTATATTGAGCGCGATGATTTTATGGAAGAACCGCCACGCAAGTATTTCCGTATGTTCCTGGGCAATGAAGTGCGCCTGATGAATGCTTACTTTGTGACCTGTAATTCTTTTGAAAAGGACGAAAATGGCAATATCACAGAGATCCATTGTACCTATGATCCGGCATCCAGAGGCGGTAACAGCCCGGATGGACGAAAGGTCAAGGGAACCATTCACTGGGTATCCTGTGAGACAGCAGTTCCTGCAACCATCCGTCTCTATGAGAATATCGTAGATGAGGAAGCCGGTGTCTACAATGAGGATGGCAGCCTCAACTTGAATCCAAATTCTCTGACCGTTTTGGAGAATTGCTATGTGGAGCCATCCATCGCAGAGGCAGAGGCTTATGACAGTTTCCAGTTTGTACGTCAGGGATTCTTCTGCGTAGATGCAAAGGATTCTTCCAAGGAGCATCTGGTATTCAACCGGATCGTATCTTTGAAGAGTTCCTACAAATTGCCGACAGCCTAAGTTGGTTTTATCAGAAAGTGTGAAATAATGAATTTATTATCTGGATTAGAGAAGTTTGGTCTGAAGGGGGATGGCGAATTAGACATCTTAAATGATGGCAGCGACACCAAAAAGAAGCAGACCGAAAAGGCAAAGGCAGAAGTGGTAGAACTGACCGAAAAGGATTTCCTTTTGGATCACAAGATGAAGTGCCCGATCTGCGACAAGGAATTTGTTGTCAAAGGGGTAAAGAGTTCCAAGATCAAGAGAAAGGAACCGGATGCGGATCTGCGTCCGAATCATGAGTATGTCGATACCTTAAAGTATGGTGTCTGTGCCTGCCCATCCTGCGGATATGCAGCCCTGCGCCGAAATTTCGAGCATTTGTCGCCGACACAGCGCAAATGGATCCGTGAGCAGATCTCAGCCAATTTCAAGCCGGTCGAAGAGCCAAAGATGGAAGTCTACACCTATGACTATGCGGTAGAAAAGTACAAGTTGGCTCTGGTATCCGCTATGGCAAAAAAGGCAAAACTCAGTGAAAAGGCATACATATGCTTAAATATCGCCTGGCTGCGCCGTGCCGAGATAAAGACCATACCGGATGATACGTCGGTGAATAAAAAACGTATCGAAAACTGTCAAAAGGAATATGAGGGATTTTACCGTCAGGCATACGACGGCTTTATGAAAGTGACCAGCACAGAGATGCCACCTTACAATGGCATGGATGCCAGTACAGTTGATTATATTCTGGCAAATATGGCAGTCTACTATAAAGATTATGACATTGCGTCCAAACTGATCAGCCGTCTGATCACGTCTTCCGGCATATCCAAGCGTATGAAGGATAAGTGCCTGGAGTTGAAGGAACAGATCGTAGCAGACTTGAAGGCAAACGCAAATTAGTATAAGACCGGGCAGAATTTTTCTGTCCGGTTTGGAAGTTAAGAGGAGAAGATGGAACAGGAAATTCGTTTTTACAAGGGCTTAGCAAAACAGTATCCCAATGTCGCATCAGCGGCAACGGAGATCATCAATCTACAGGCGATCCTAAACCTGCCAAAGGGGACCGAGCATTTTATCACCGATGTGCATGGCGAATATTTGCAATTCCGCCATATCCTGCGGAATGCATCAGGTGCCATACGGCGCAAGATCGATGATGTCTTTGGACCGGCACTGCGCATGGAAGAAAAAAAGGAACTGGCGGCGCTCATCTATTATCCGCGGGAGAAGTTGGAGCAGGTGGAGGCGAAGGAAAAAGATATCGAGGAATGGTATCAGGTGACCATCCACCGCATGATCCTGCTTTGCCGGAGTGCGGCATCCAAGTATACGAGATCAAAAGTAAGAAAAGCCATGCCGAGCGATTTTTCCTATGTGATCGAGGAACTGATGAGCGGCAGACCGGATGAGGCAGACCAGGAGGCTTATTACAATGAAATCATCCACTCGGTCATCACGACAGGCAGAGCCAGAGAGATGATCGTAGCCTGTGCAGATCTGATCCGTCGTCTGGTGGTCGATCATCTGCATGTGGTCGGTGATATTTATGACAGGGGACCGAGTCCGCATCTGATCATGGATTCGCTGATGAACCATCATTCTGTGGATATCCAGTGGGGCAACCATGACATCCTGTGGATGGGGGCAGCGGCAGGCAGCCGGCCTTGCATCTGCAATGTCATCCGCATCGCAGCGCGCTACGGCAATCTGGCGACGCTGGAGGAGGGCTATGGCATCAACCTTTTGCCACTTGCCAAACTGGCAATGGAGTATTATGGGGATGATCCATGTCTTTGCTTCCGCGAACAGAGTGCTTATCAGAATTTAGACCAGGAAAAGCACCTGACCTTAGATACCAGTCTGGAAGAAAAGATGCACAAGGCCATCACCATTATGCAGTTTAAGATCGAAGGACAGATGATCTTATCCCATCCGGATTTTGGCATGGAAGACCGTCTCTTGCTGGATAAGATTGATCTTGCGCAGGGCAGTGTGACGATTGAGGGCATTTCTTATCCGATGAAGGATAAGCATTTTCCGACATTAGATCCTGAGCATCCATACCTTTTGACCGAGCAGGAACAGGAAGCGATCGATCAGATCCAGCAATCCTTTATGCATTGTGAGAAATTGCAGCAGCATATACAGTTTTTATATTCCCATGGAAGCCTTTACAAGGTTTACAATGGCAATCTCTTGTACCATGGCTGTATTCCGTTGACCAAGGATGGAAAGTTTCTGCCAGTCAATTTGTTTGGAAAGACTTATTCAGGAAGAGCCTTGTATGATGTACTGGATGCTTATGCCAGAAAGGGCTATTATGCGACGGATGACAGGGAAAAGATCCGCGGGCAGGCGATACTCTGGTATTTGTGGGAAAATCCGGATTCGCCGGTATTTGGCAAGGAAAAAATGGCGACCTTTGAGCGCTACTTTGTGGCGGACAAGTCTCTGCATGTAGAGCCAAAGAATCCATACTATCAGATGCTCAATGATGAAAAGATGGCGGATGCCGTTCTAAAGGAATTTGGCCTGTCGGGAGCGGATGCCCATATCATCAACGGACATATCCCGGTCGAGGCAAAGGCGGGAGAGTCTCCGGTCAAATGTAACGGCAAACTGCTCATTATCGATGGTGGTCTGTCCAAGGCATACCAGCCAAAGACCGGTATTGCCGGATACACACTGATCTACAATTCCTATGGACTGGTCTTGGCAGCCCATGAGCCTTTCACTTCGGTAGCCAAGGCAGTAGAGCAGGGAAGTGATATCCATTCCGACCGTATCCTGGTCCAGCAGGTCTTAAAACGCAAGCGCGTGGCAGATACGGATATCGGACGGGAATTAAAAGAAAATGTTGCAGATCTGCAAGGGCTTTTGGAAGCCTATCGCACAGGGCTGATCCCTGAGCGGCATGAACGATAAAAATAAGACCGGGTATGCGAGATACCCGGTCTTTTCTTTTGTATATTATTTGGTGTTATTCTTTTCTAATTCCTGCATCTTCATGGCACGAACCTTGAGAGGAAGACCAAAGAGTGTGATAAAGCCTTCGGCATCATGGTGATCGTAGAGATCTCCGGTCGTGAAACTTGCAAGTGACTCACTGTAGAGTGAGTATGGAGAAGTAGTACCAGCCTTGATGATGTTGCCCTTGTATAACTGGAACTTGACCTCACCGGTCACATATTCCTGTGTAGAAGTAACGAATGCCTGGATGGCTTCACGCAGTGGGGTGAACCATTTGCCTTCGTAAACGACTTGGGCTAATTTGTTGCCCATGTCTTTTTTGACTTCCATGGTAGCACGGTCAAGTACCAGTTCTTCCAACTGGGAATGTGCTTCCATCAGGATGGTTCCGCCCGGTGTCTCATAAACGCCACGGCTCTTCATACCAACAACACGGTTCTCTACGATATCTACGATACCGATACCATGCTTGCCGCCCAGACGGTTCAATTCACGGATAATATCAGAAACTTTCATCTTTTTGCCATTGACAGAAGTAGGGATACCCTTTTCAAAAGTCATGGTAACATATTCGCCCTGGTCAGGAGCCTTCTGTGGTGTAACTCCAAGGACTAACATATGATCGTAATTTGGCTCCAAGGAAGGATCTTCGAGTTCCAGACCTTCGTGGCTGATATGCCATAAGTTACGGTCACGGCTGTAAGACTGATCGGTAGAGAATGGAAGATCAATGCCATGAGCCTTGCAGTATTCGATCTCAGATTCGCGGGAATCCATTTTCCACTTGTCATCACGCCAAGGAGCGATAACCTTGATGTCAGGAGCAAGAGCCTTGATACCGAGTTCAAAACGGATCTGGTCATTTCCCTTACCGGTAGCACCGTGACAGATGGCAACGGCACCCTCTTTGCGGGCAACTTCAACTAATTTCTTTGCGATGCCCGGACGAGCCATGGAAGTACCGAGCAGGTATTTGTTCTCATAAACCGCACCTGCCTGCACACAAGGAATGATATAGTCATCACAAAATTCGTCGGTGATGTCTTCGATGTATAACTTGGAGGCACCGGATAATCTGGCACGTTCTTCCAGTCCGTCCAATTCTTCACCCTGACCGCAGTCGATACAGCAACATACGACTTCGTATCCGTAATTCTCCTTGAGCCATGGGATAATGGCTGTGGTGTCCAGTCCGCCTGAGTAGGCTAATACTACTTTTTCTTTCATTATAAAATGTCCTCCTTATGTAATAGGCACGCGATGGTGCAATTTGTATCTGAAATATTGTCTTTCCTCTTACATCAGACCTAGAAATAATATACAAC
>CAVLBP010000003.1:0-29718 GCA_963661325.1 bacterium | reverse complement strand
GAAAATGATAAATGCATAAATATTCATAAAAATTGCAAAAAACTTACATTTTCCTCTTTACGAACAGGGGAGAATGTACTAATATGAAAAAAGAGATTTTTCGTTTGAGAAAAGAGGGCAAAAGATGATAAAAGCAGGAATTATTGGAGCAACCGGTTATGCAGGCGGTGAACTGGTCCGCCTTTTGTTAGGTCATAAAGAAGTAGAGATCGTATGGTACGGCTCCCACTCTTATGTGGATGAGAAGTATGCACACGTCTACCGCAATATGTTTGAACTCGTAGATGCGACCTGTCTGGATGACAATCTGCCGGAACTGGCAAGTCAGGTGGATGTGATCTTTACGGCAACACCCCAGGGCTATCTGGCATCTATACTGACGGAGGAGATCCTCAGTCAGGTCAAGATCATTGATCTGAGCGCGGACTATCGTATTAAGGATGTCGCTACTTATGAGAAGTGGTATGGCATCACGCACAAGAGCCCGCAGTTTATAGAGGAAGCCGTTTACGGTCTGTGCGAGATCAATCGCGACAAGATGCAGGATGTGCGTCTGGTAGCCAATCCGGGCTGCTACACGACCTGTTCTATTTTGACAACGTATCCTTTTGTAAAAGAGGGATTGATCGATCACCATAGCCTGATCGTGGATGCCAAGTCCGGTACATCCGGCGCGGGCAGAGGGGCAAAGGTGCCAAACCTTTTCTGCGAGGTCAATGAGAATATGAAGGCGTATGGTGTGGCATCACACCGTCATACCCCGGAGATCGAGGAGCAGTTGGGCTATGCCTGTGGCGAGGACGTGACTATTTCCTTTACACCGCATTTGGTTCCTATGAACCGTGGTATTCTGGTGACGGCTTACGCTTCCTTAAATAAAGTGACCTATCCGGACGGACATGTAGACTATCCGACCGAGGAAATGCTGCTGGATGTTTATCACAAGTATTATGATAAGGAATACTTCGTGCGTGTCTTAGAGGCAGGCATGACCCCGGAGACCAAGTGGGTAGAAGGTTCCAACTTTGTGGATGTCTGTCTGAAAGTGGATCCGAGAACGCATCGTGTGATCTTGATGGGCGCACTGGATAATCTGGTCAAGGGTGCAGCAGGACAGGCTGTGCAGAATATGAACCTTTTGTTTGGTTTTAAAGAACAGGAGGGACTGGAACTGGTCCCGATGTTCCCATAAAAGATGCGATAGCAGAGCAGGAGAAAAAGATTGACAGAAAAAATGAGACAGAATAAAGAGTTTCACTTGCCGGAAGGGGTGCAGTTGCGCACCATGGCGGAGGAAGATTTTACAGAAGTACATGAATTATGGATGCAGATCAACGGATTTGCCATCCGAAGCATTGATGATTCCAAGGAAGGAGTCCTGCGTTTTATCAAGCGAAATCCGACGACCAGTATCGTGGCAGAGGCAGATGGCAGGATCGTGGGGTCCATCCTCTGCGGGCACGATGGCAGACAGGGGTGTTTCTATCATGTCTGTGTGGCAGAGGGCTACCGCAAGCACGGCATAGGAAAAGCCATGGCAACGACTTGTATGCGCCGTTTGCAGGAAGAAGGCATTAATAAGATCTCTCTGGTAGCATTTAAGGACAATGCCATTGGCAATGCTTTCTGGCATGAGGAAGGCTGGAACCTGCGTCGGGATCTGAATGTATATGATTTTATTTTAAATGAGGAAAATATAACACGGTTTAACAAATAAAGGAGTGGCAGAGATGGAAAAGATAGATGGAGGCGTTACGTCAGCAAAAGGATTTCTGGCAGCGCATACCGCAGCCGGGATCAAATATCAGGGCAGAGACGACATGGCTATGATCTATAGCAAGGTACCGGCGGTTGCAGCAGGTACTTTTACCCGCAATGTGGTAAAGGCAGCACCGGTCAAATGGGATCAGCAGGTGGTAGGGGAGAGTCCTTTCGTTCAGGCAGTGGTCATGAATGCTGGGATCGCCAATGCATGTACCGGGCAGGAGGGCATGGGCTATTGTAAAGAGACGGCTGACGCGGCAGGATCTGCACTTGGGATTCCGAGCCAGGCAGTCTTAGTCGCATCGACCGGTGTGATCGGCATGCAACTGCCTATGGATCGTCTGCGCGCAGGCATTGGGGCAATGGTGCCTAAGTTAGAAGATACGCGCCAAGTGGCAGAGGCAGCCGCACAGGCTATCATGACGACCGATACCCACAAAAAAGAAGCGGCAGTGACCTTTACGGTGGACGGAAAGACCGTGACAGTCGGCGGTATGAGCAAGGGAAGCGGTATGATCCATCCAAATATGTGTACCATGCTTGCCTTTATCACAACGGATCTGGCGATCTCACATGAACTTTTGCAGGAGGCACTTAGCAGTGTTGTGGATGACACTTACAATATGATCTCCGTGGATGGCGATACTTCCACCAACGATACCTGCCTAGTACTTGCCAATGGCATGGCAGGAAACGCCGAGATCACAGAGAAAAATGCCGATTATCAGGCTTTTGTAGAAGCACTCTTTGAAGTCAATAAGACCCTTGCTAAGATGATGGCTGGCGATGGCGAAGGTGCGACTGCCTTATTCGAGGTCAAGGTCGTAAATGCTTCCGGCAAGGCAGAGGCAGTGACTCTTGCCAAATCTGTCATTACCTCCAGTCTGACCAAGGCAGCCATCTACGGACACGATGCCAACTGGGGCAGGATCCTTTGCGCGCTGGGCTATGCCGGTGTGGATTTTGACCCGGAAAAGGTGGATCTCTACTTTGAGAGCAGCAATGGCAGATTAAAGATCATAGAAAACGGTGTGGCAACCGGTTACAGCGAGGAAGAAGCCACCAAGATCTTGACGGCAGATGCCGTGACAGCCATCTGTGATATGAAACAGGGGGATGCCGAGGCGACCGCCTGGGGATGCGACCTGACCTATGATTATGTCAAGATCAATGCCGATTATCGTTCTTAATCAAGAATGTCATAGATCCACGATAAGGAGGATACGAAAGTGGAAGAGAAAAATATGCAGGAAGTCATGGAAAAGGCACAGGTACTGATCGAGGCCTTGCCTTATATCCAGCGTTTTAACCGAAAGATCATTGTTGTAAAGTATGGCGGAAGTGCCATGATCGATGAAGAATTAAAAAAGCATGTCATTCAGGATGTAACGCTTTTAAAATTGGTAGGATTTAAGCCGATCATCGTACATGGCGGTGGTAAGGAGATCAGCCGCTGGGTAGAAAAGACAGGCATGCAGCCGGAATTTGTCAACGGACTACGCAAGACGGATGCACCGACCATGGAGATCGCCGAGATGGTCTTGAATAAGGTCAACAAGTCTTTGGTACAGATGGTCGAGGAACTGGGCGTCAATGCTATCGGTATCAGTGGCAAGGATGGTGGTCTGCTGCGTGTAGAAAAGAAATACTCCGATGGTCAGGACATCGGCTATGTGGGAGAGATCACAGAAGTCAATCCAAAGATCTTAGAGGATCTTCTGGAACGTGATTTCCTCCCGATCGTTTGCCCAATCGGTATGGATGCCAATTATGAGACTTACAATATCAATGCGGATGATGCGGCTTGCGCCATTGCACAGGCAGTACAGGCGGAGAAATTGGCATTTTTGACGGATATCGAGGGTGTCTATAAAGATCCGGCAGATAAGTCGACCCTGATCTCAGAACTGACGGTATCGGAAGCAAGAGAACTGATCGCAGACGGCTTTATCGGTGGCGGTATGCTGCCAAAACTAAATAACTGTATGACCGCGATCGAAAAAGGGGTTTCCCGGGTACATATTCTGGATGGACGTATCGCACACTGCCTGCTTTTGGAGATCTTTACCAATAAGGGAATCGGAACGGCTATTTTAGATGATAAGGAGAAAAAGTTTAATCATGAATAAAGAAGAATACATTGCTACAGCAGAGGAATCTTTGTTCCATGTCTACAATCGTTTCCCGGTTGTATTTGAAAAAGGAAATGGCGTACATATCTATGATACGGATGGCAAGGAGTATCTGGATTTTGCATCCGGGATCGGTGTTATGGCATTTGGTTATAATGACGGTGAATACAAGCAGGCACTTATGGATCAGATCGACAAGATCACCCATACTTCCAATCTCTACTATCATCCACCGATGATCTCCGCAGCCAAGAAACTTTGTCAGGTATCCGGTATGGATAAGGTCTTTTTTACCAACAGTGGTGCGGAGGCAATCGAAGGCGCCATCAAGACTGCCAAGAAATATGCTTATCTGCGGGATGGCTTTGCCGGACATGAGATCATTGCCATGGAACACTCCTTCCACGGCAGGACAGTGGGATCCTTGTCTGTGACCGGTACGGAGCACTACAGAGAACCATTCTTGCCATTGATGGACGGCGTGCGTTTTGCAGACTTTAATGATCTGGATAGTGTCAAGGCTCAGATTACGGACAAGACTTGTGCCATTATCTTAGAGACAGTGCAGGGCGAGGGCGGTCTGTACCCGGCAGAAGCGGCCTTTTTGCAGGGGGTCAGAGATCTGTGCGATGCGCATGACATTTTACTGATCTTAGACGAGATCCAGTGTGGCATGGGCAGGACAGGCTATATGTTTGCATGGCAGAAGTATGGCGTAAAGCCGGATATCATGACCTGCGCAAAAGCGCTTGGCGCAGGTGTGCCGGTCGGGGCATTCGCGCTCACCGACCGCGTGGCAGAGCACTCTTTAGTCCCGGGAGATCATGGTACGACCTATGGAGGTAATCCACTGGTATGTGCGGCTGTCGATAAGACACTGGATATGATGGAAAACCGCCATATTACCGACCATGTCAAAGAACTGACACCATATTTTGAAAAGACACTGGACGATCTGGCAGCAAAATATGACTTTATGACAGGCAGACGTGGTATGGGACTCATGCAGGGCATTGTGATCGATGCGCGTATCCCGGTTGGCTCTATTGTGACCAAGGCATTGGAGGCAGGGCTGATCGTGCTCTCTGCCGGTGGTAATGTCTTACGTCTTTTGCCGCCGCTGATCATCGAAAAAGAAGATATCGATCATATGGTAGAGATTTTGACCGGGGTTTGTGACATAATTTCGTAAAACTCTTGTAATAATTGACGCTTTTGGATAAAATGATTTGCATAGCATTCATGTTTCCTTTCAGCGATCCAGAGGGGGTAGCAGATATTGCTTTCCCCCCTTTTCTTATTGTTTGAAAGGAGTATAAAGTGAAAAAACAAATCATACTACTTGGTATTGTAGTTCTTATCTTGCTAGGATGTACGGCTTGCAAGCCGACATCTTATTTAGAAAAGCAGTCTGATCTTTCCGATGAGGACACAGCAAAAGATGTGACGGATTCCGCAGACAAAACAGAAGAGACAGAGGAAAAGACAGATATCTGTGTGCAGATCAGCGGGGCTGTAGCAGTTCCAGGTGTTTATCGATTTCCTGAGGACAGCCGTGTCTATGAACTGATCGAGGCTGCGGGAGGTCTGCTGCCGGAGGCATATGATGTATCCTTGAACCAGGCAGAGCGGCTTTCGGATGGTCAGAAGATCTATGTCTATACCAAAGAGGAGGCAGCCAATGGACTGGTGACGTCAGAAGGGGCAGCAAGTGCGTCTTCGGCATCGGATGGCAAGGTCAACATTAATACGGCTTCCGCAGAAGAGTTGACGAGTCTCAATGGAATCGGACAGACCAGGGCAGAAAGCATAGTCGCTTACAGGCAGGAGCATGGAGCCTTTGCGGCAGTGGAAGATCTAAAAGAAGTATCAGGGATCGGTGACGCGACCTATCAAAAGATCGCGGATGCAATTACAGTGAATTGAGGTTTTAAAAATGGCAAAGAAAGTATTAGTGGTGGATGATGAAAAATTGATCGTAAAGGGGATCCGCTTTAGTCTGGAACAGGACGGCATGGAAGTAGATTGTGCCTATGATGGGCAGGAAGCGCTCGACAAAGCCATGGCGACACCGTACGATATGATACTTTTGGATGTGATGCTGCCAAAGATGGATGGTTTTGAGGTCTGTCAGCGTATCCGTGAATTTTCCAATATGCCGATCGTCATGCTTACGGCAAAGGGCGATGATATGGATAAGATCTTGGGACTCGAGTATGGTGCGGATGATTATATCACAAAGCCATTTAATATCTTAGAGGTCAAGGCGCGCATCAAGGCCATTATGCGCAGAACGACACCACAAGTCGTCAAGGAACAGAAGATCACAGAGATCCAAAGTGGAGATTTTAACATCAATACAGAAAATCGCCGCCTCTTTATCTTAGGTAAGGAGATCAATGTGACCTCCAAAGAATTTGATATGCTCTTACTTTTAGTGACCAATCCGGGCAAGGTCTATAGCAGGGATGAACTGCTTCGCGCTATCTGGGGCGAGGATTATCCGGGAGATGCGCGTACGGTGGATGTGCATATCCGGCGTCTGCGTGAGAAGATTGAGCCAAATGCCAGTGAACCAAAGTATGTACACACCAAATGGGGTGTAGGTTACTACTATCAGCAGGTTTAGAGGTAGGACATGAAAAAACACAAACTCAAAGAATGGATCAAAAGTCTTAGAGCACATATCGTAGTAGTCATCCTTCTGGTGGGGATCCTGCCTGCTACGCTGATTTCTGTGCTTTTTTCCAGTTTATATGTGAGACGCTCGGTAGAAAGTGATGTGACCGATATGGTAGCCAATGGACAGATCCTTGGCAAGCAGATCATGTCGAGCGGTTATCTGAATGAAAAAGATTCTAAAAATGTTGAAGAGCAGTTGAACGCTTTGTCATCGACCTATTCCGGTAGAATGATGATCGTCAACTCTTCTTTGAATATCATTAAGGATACCTATGGCGTGGATGAGGGAAAGACGATTGTCTGGTCGGATGTTATTACGGCATTTACCGGTAAGGTCGCTTCTTACTACGATAAAGATAATGCCTATCTGGTGGTGGCGATCCCCATCTTATCCACAGGCAAGGATGACAATGAAGTCTTAGGAGTACTGGTGATGAATAAGTCCATGACTTATATCACGACCAATCTGGAATATTTCCAGTCGGTTGCCATCATTACCTTACTGGTCTTATATGTGGTCGTGATCGCACTGGCAATTCTTTTTTCTGGAAGATTTACCAGACCTTTTCGCAAATTGGGTACTGCCATTGATGCCAGGGAAAAGGGAAGCGATAGCGGAGAGGCGATCGCCGTGGATGATTATACGGAGTCTGCTGAGGTTTCTAAAAAATTAAACAGCCTGATCGCCCGTATGAAGGTGGTGGATGAGTCCAGACAGGAGTTTGTATCCAATGTGTCACATGAGTTAAAAACGCCTTTGACTTCTATGAAAGTGCTGGCGGATTCTTTGAACGGACAGGATAATGTACCGGTGGAACTCTATCGGGAATTTATGGCAGATATAGGAGAGGAGATCGATCGTGAGACCAAGATCATTAATGATCTTTTGAGTCTTGTCAAGATGGATCGTGCAGCAGCATCTTTGAATGTGTCTGCTGTCAATATGAATGAACTGATCGAACTGATCTTAAAGAGATTGCGACCGATCGCGGAAAAGCAGCAGGTTGAGGTGGTTTTTGAGAGTTTCCGTCCGGTGGCGGCAGAGGTGGATGAAGTCAAGATCTCCCTTGCCATCACCAATCTGGTCGAGAATGGCATCAAGTATAACCAGGAAGGTGGCTGGGTGCATGTTTCTTTGAATGCAGACCACCAGTATTGTTACATTAAGGTGGAGGATTCCGGCATGGGAATCCCACAGGAGAGTCTGGACTTTATCTTTGAAAGATTTTACCGTGTGGATAAGTCACATTCCAGAGAGATCGGTGGTACCGGTCTTGGACTTGCCATTACGAAAAATGCCATCACCATGCACAATGGAGACATCAAGGTACATAGCGTCCTGGGTGAGGGAACCATGTTTGACGTGCGTATTCCGCTAAATTATATCAGCCCAAGCAGTGCCGGAAGCCATAAGAATAAAAAGCAGCATAAGATGGTACATGCTTAAGTCAGAATGCAATGTGATGAGGAGCACACTTCTATGAAAAAAAGAGGGATCGGGTGTCTGATGGCGCTCGTTATGCTATGCGGTCTGCTGACAGGATGTGGCGGAACCAAAGAAAAAGAGAATATGAAGATCTATTATATCAATGCTCTGGGGGATGGGATCGGTGCTGTCGGTTATCATATGGATGCGACCAAGACAGATGCCATGATCGAAGAAGCCTTACAGGCATTAGCCACGGATCCGGACAGTGTAGATTACCGCAAGACGATCTCTGACAGCATCAAGATCACAGACCGTGTTCTGGATAATGGACTGCTCAGTTTATATTTCGACCGGGAGTACGAGGAGATGACCGGTTATACAGAGGTTTTGATGCGGGCAGCCATTGTAAAGACTTTGGTACAGATCAAGGGGATCGACAGTGTCGTCTTTTATGTTGGCGGAGATCCACTGCTGGATGCCAATGGAGCATTGGTCGGCAGTATGAATGATGATACCTTTATCAATGACTACGGTGCAGAGACCGGAAGCCTGGAAAAGACCAAACTGACCTTATACTTTGCCAGTGCGGATGGTCAGTCTTTGGTCAAACAGGAAAAGGATGTTTATTACAATAAGAATGTAGCCAGAGAGCGTCTGGTCATGGATTACCTGCTCAAGGGTCCGGATTCGGATGATGCCAAGTCGGTCTTTCCATCCGGGACAAAGATCTTAAATGTGACGGTGACAGATGGTGTCTGCTATGTCAATTTGGATGCAGCATTCTTAAAGACGACAACCGGGATCAACAGCAACGTGGTCCTGTATGCGATCGTCAATTCTTTGACCGAACTGGATAATATCAATAAAGTGCAGATCCTGGTGAACGGTGCGCAGAGCACATCGGATTCCACATTGGGTTTTTCACTGGGAACATCTTATGAAAGAGATACCTCTATGGTCATGCAGGCAGTGGAGCGTGATCTTATGAAAGAAGGAGACTAGGAGATATGTTAAGAAGAAATCTATGCCAGATCGGCATGGCATTTCTCCTTGGGGTTGGATGGAAAATATATGATAGCCTATACTGGTGTCTGGCGTTTGTGGTCTATGTCCTGTGGCTTTGGATGGGACTTAGACCACACTTGCCGGTGAATATACGAAAAAGGTGGCTGTGTTTTCTGGGACTGGCATTTCTTTTGGGAAGTGTGCTGGGGATGTCTGCGATACAGAGGCAGCAACATTTTCAGGAGTTTCTGACAGAGACAAGAGAGATCAAATTTCAAGGGGAGATCTACAAAAAAGAAAAAAAGGCGGATCAGCCAATCTATTACCTGCGGGATGTCATCCTGTGGGATCAAAAGGAGCAGATAGTGTGCTCATCAGTTATTCTTTATCCAAGATCGGATGATGAGATCATAGGAAGTATTTATATAGGAAAGGCAAGGACGGAAGCGTTCCGGCAGGCGCGTAATGACGGCAATTTTGATGAAAAAGCCTATTACGAGAGCAGTGGGATTGCCGCAAAGTTGAAAGAGACAGAAAAAATAAAAAGTATCCTTCCGCGTTTTTGCCTGCGCCAGATCTTATATGATCTGCGTGAGGGCATGGCGCGCTCGTATGAAAAATGGCTGCCGGGTGAGGAAAGCGGTGTCATGAAAACGCTGGCATTGGGAGAACGTGACGGATTGGATGCCGAGGTCAAGTCCTTGTATCAGATGGCAGGACTGTCGCATATCCTGGCCATATCGGGCTTACACATTTCGGTTGTAGGTATGGCAATCTATAACTTTTTACGGCGCAGGGGCATAGGTTTTTTGGCTGCCGGTATTCTGGCGGGGAGTCTGGTAATCTCCTATGGCATCCTTTGTGGCATGGGAAGTTCGACCAAACGTGCCATTTTTATGTATGGGATCTATCTGCTGGCAAATGTCTTGGGAGAGGTCTATGATTCGGGTAATGCCCTTATGTTGGCGGGAATCTTTCTGGTCGTACAAAATCCTCTTTGTATGAAAAATACGGGAGTTATCTTCTCTTTTGTGGCAGTGCTGGGTGTCATTTCCTTTGCGTCGCCTCTGGTGGAAGTGGTCAAGGGGATGCGGCAGGAAGTGGATGACGTAGAAAAGAGGGGACTCATGATGCCATATCTGACAAAGATTTTGGATGCTTTTGCCTTTTCACTGGGTGTGCAAGCCTTTACCCTGCCGCTTGTGGCAAGGTTTTATTATGAGATTCCCTTATACAGTGTCTTTTTGAATATGCTCTTACTTCCTCTACTGGGGCTTTTGCTGGGCTGTGGTCTGGTCGGCGGTCTGCTGGGATTTTTCTGGCAGGGACTGGCAAAAAAGATCCTTATGGTCTGTCATGTGATCCTGTATTTTTACGAATGGACGGCAGATCTGGCCCTGCGTCTGCCGGGGGCAAGACAGATCGTGGGCGCTCCGGCATGGGGAAAGATCTTTTTCTATTATGGGATTTTGTATCTGGGACTTTTTCTGTTAAAGGAGAAAACAGGAAGGAAAGAAAAGAAGGGGAAAAAAGTAAGATGCAGATATGGGCAGGCTCTGCTTTGTGGGCTGCTTGGACTAGTGCTTTTGTTTTGTCCGAAAAAGGCGCAGGATCAGATGGTCATGCTGGATGTCGGACAGGGGGATGGCATTTATCTGCAAAGTAGTGCTGGCAATCATTTTTTCATAGATGGGGGCAGTACGGATGTAAGCAAGGTCGGCACTTATCGGATTCTGCCTTTCCTAAAATATCATGGCATCCGAGGGATAGACTACTGGTTTGTATCCCATACGGATCTGGATCATATCAACGGCTTGCAGGAGTGCTTAGAGAGCGGTTATGAAATCAAGCATCTGGTCTTTGCTAAGGCGCAAAAAGAAGGGCTGGAGGATCGGAATACCATGGAGCAACTGATTCGGACGGCAGAAAAGCAGGGGAGCCAGATCCTTTACATGGACGTGGGGGACCGGCTGGTCAGTGGAGATCTCCGTCTGCAATGTGTCGGACCGACCGAGGAGATCGCTAGGGATTTTGCCGGGGATGGCAATGCCATGAGCCTCTGTCTTTTATTGACCTGTGGGGATTTTCATGGACTTTTTACCGGAGACATTGCCATGGATCAGGAAGCGCCTTTGGTGGCAGAGGTAGGGAGCGTGCTTGGAGAGAATGTGACGCTGGATTTTTTAAAAGTGGCACACCATGGATCTAAATATTCCAGTGGTGAGGACTTTTTAGATGCCCTGGCACCGGAGATTGCCCTGATCTCCTGTGGGAAAAATAACTCTTATGGGCATCCCGGCAAGGAAACCCTGGAGCGTCTGGAACAAGTGACGGATGAGGAGCATATTTATATCACTATGGATGCGGGACAGATCAGAGTATTATTCGATCGGGAAAGTAAGACTGAAACAAAATTTACAAAATGATCATAAAATGCGGTCCCTTTCATATATTAGACTATGGCTGAAAGACAAATGGACGAGTTAATGAAAATATTTCCGGTCAGGCTGCGGAAGATTCTGTCGCAGATGACATGGTATCGGGAAGATTTGGAGGAAATCCGCATCCGCATCCAAAGACCGGTCCAGTTTGTGACTTCGCAGGCATCCTTTTACCTGGATCCTTTGAAAAAATGTCTGGTAGAGGAGGCAAAAGGCGGATTTGCACTGGGGGAGGAAGATCTGCGGGAAATGCTGACCTATGTCTGTGAGTATTCCCGCTATGCCTATGCCAAGCAGATGCGCCAGGGATTCTTGGCATTGGACGGTGGCATCCGTCTGGGACTTTGCGGACAGTATATGGCGGAGGAGGATGGACGCATGGGGATGGAATATCCCATGTATTTTTCTATCCGCATTCCCCATGAAAAGAGGGGATGCGCCGCTTGGATAGAGCCGTGGCTCATAGAGGAGGAGAACTTTTTACATACATTGATCCTGGCGGCTCCGGGCATGGGAAAGACGACTTTTTTGCGTGATCTGGTACGGATCTTGTCTGACCGTCCGACTTGTCGGGGGCTGGCGCTGATCGACGAGAGATATGAACTGGCGGCAGCCAATCTTGGCATTCCGCAAAATGATGTAGGACTCCATACGGATGTCTATTCCGGCTATGCCAAGGATGCGGGCAGTATGCAGGCAATCCGTACCATGGCACCGCAGATCTTAGCGGTGGACGAGATCGGCGGCAAAAAGGATCTGGAAAGTCTGGTCTATGCCATGCATTGTGGCGTAGGCGTTCTTGCGACCATGCATGCCGGGAGTTTTCGAGAGTATCAGGAAAAGAGAAAAAGGGATCCGCTTTTGGAAAAATGCGATTTCAGGCGTCTGCTTTGGATCGACAAAAAATCCGGCAGACGAAAGTTTTTCTTATATGATGAAACGGGGGAACTTTTATGTGTAAAGGAATCGGTATAGCCATTTTTCTCTTGGGAAGCCTGGGACTTTTGCTGCAACAGTGGTATATTTCCAGACAAAGATGGTATTTTTTGCAGGAAATGCAGGCAAGCCTGCTTCGTATGCGGCAGGCAGCAGCACAGAGAAATCTGCCTATGCATCTGATCTTGAGTCAGGAAGGTGGGCGCGGCATACCGGGCTTATCCGTCTACTATACAGCGGTGCTGGCAGAAATGCAGAAACATAAAAAAGAAGATATGGAACCAACGCTCTGGCAGGAAATGACACCGGATCTGCGAAGGCTTACAAAAGAGGAGGAAAGACGTCTGTTTGTACAGGCTCTTTGCTCCTTATTTTCTGCCTGCCTGCCCGGACAGGCGGAGGAGTTTGGGATTTATTACGATTCCTTTGTAAAGATACTGGAAAAGGAGCAACAAACAAAAAAGGAAAGGGGAAAAGTGACGGCGGCTATGACCGGGATGGGGCTTATGCTGGTGCTGGTGCTGTTACTGTAAGGATATGCCCATTGAACTTTTATTTAAAATTGCAGCAGTTGGTATTATCGTGACCATCTTAAATCAGGTCTTAAAGCATAGCGGCAGGGATGAACAGGCATTTTTTATCTCTCTGGGAGGACTTCTTGTCGTTTTGTTCTGGGTCGTGCCTTACATTTTAGATCTCTTTGAGATGATGCAAAAATTATTCGATCTTTAGGGGGCGGTACTTTGATAGGTGTTGCGGTGGCTGGCATAGTAACCGTTTTGCTGGCACTTTTATTTCGACAACAGAAACCGGAATTTGCCATGATGCTTTCTTTGGCTTGTTGCCTTTTTATCTTTTTTGGTGTGTTGGCAAAGATAAAAGATGTCATGGACTACATACAGAGTCTGGCAGAGCTGATCCATGTGGACGCCTTGTATATGGGGGTGATCTTAAAGATGATCGGTATTACTTATATTTCAGAGTTTACGTCCGCCATCTGTAAAGATGCAGGATATGCCAGCATTGCCGGGCAGATCCAGGTGCTGGCAAAACTGTCGATCTTAGCCTTGGGGATGCCGGTACTCATGGCGTTTTTATCGACGGTGGAGGCATTTTTATGACAGAAGGAAGTGCGGTGGATCGGCTGTTTTCGTCGCTTGATCTAAGTGGTATTGAGGATGCTTTAAATGGCAGTGACGGATGGGGAAACCTGCGATTTGGACAAATTGTAGAAAAACTGATCTCGGGGGAATATGACATCAGTCAGGGCTTGGGGCAGATGGTCTGGCAGTTTTTCTGGGGCGAATGGGAGACCAACCGCAAGTATCTGATCTATATCCTGCTTTTGACGATCGCCTTTTCTCTTTTGAAAAATTTTGCCCAGGTTTTTGAACAGTCTTATATATCAAATGTCTGTTTTTTACTGGTCTATGCCCTTCTGATGGTACTTTTGATGAAATCGGTACTGCTTTTGGATCAGGTCGTGCAGCAGACCATTGCGGTGGTGTTGGATTTTATGACAGCATTTGTCCCCGTCTTTGCGACGACTGTTGTGGTAGCGGGAGGGGATGCGACGGCGATGGGCTTTTATGAACTGGGGTTCTTCGTCGTTTATCTGGTGCAGTGGATCTTAGCAGACGGACTGGTGCCCCTGATCCGCATATATGTTGTCATGGGACTTTTAAATTATGTCATGGAGGAAGGAAGATTTTCCAAACTGACGGATCTTTTGGAAAATATGGTTTCCTGGGCACTCAAGATCTTAACATCCGTAGTTCTTGGGCTAAATATCATAAAAAATGCCATTGCCCCGGTCACGGATACCTTTGCCAGACAGACACTGCGAAAATCACTGGCTTTTGTGCCGGGGATCGGTTCGACTTTATCGGCGGCATCGGATCTTTTTCTGGCGGCAAGCGATGTCATACGCAGCGGCATCGGTGCGGCAGCACTTGTCGTCATGGTGCTTCTGGTTGCGGTGCCACTTTCCAAAGTGGGGATCATGACATTTTTTTACCGGGTTTTAGCAGCCTTTGTGGAACCTGTGGCGGACAAAAGGATCAGCAATGCCATACTTGTGGCGGCAAAAGGGGGAGGCATGCTTTTTAAACTGCTGACCAACTGTGCCATACTGATCTTTATCACGGTAGCAATGACGACATTGATAGGAGGCAGGTAAGGTGATCGCGTGGATCAAGGCATATATTTCCCTATTTCTGATCTTTGCCATGTTTTTATACCTGCTTCCCTCCGGGCAGTATCGCAGATATCTGCGCTTTTTTCTGGAAATGGTGCTGGTGCTCTTTTGCCTGACATCTATTCTTGGAATCGGGGAAAAGGATTATGAGAAGCAGTGGAATCAGGCTTTTTATAAATATTATGCGCAGTGGGAAGAAAGGAAACAGGAAGCAGAGGACTATTCCTATTTGGATCAGGATTATATAGATGCAGTGGTAAAGGGGCAGGAGGAATGATGGAAAACTGGAAGAAATTGGCAGAAAAAGTGCTAAAGAATATGGACAGACAGAAGTGGATCGTATGCATTCTGGTCGGGGTATTGCTCTTGGTCATAGCCATACCGGTCGATTCCAAGAAGCAGGATGCCGGGACGCAGGAGACGGCACAGACCAAGGAAACGGACAGTTCTTCTTATGTGGAGCAGATGGAAAGAGAACTGGAAGACCTGTTGGGACGGATGGATGGGGTAGGGGCAGTCCGTGTCATGATCACTTTGGAAGATCAGGGGGAGAATGTCGTGGCACAGGATATCAGCAGTCAGTCGTCTACGACAAAAGAGGGTGAGACGACCAAGGAGGAAATGAGTTCCGACCGTACAACCGTGCTCTCGCAGGATGCACCTTATGAGACCAAGACCATAGAGCCGAAGATCCGCGGCGTCTGTGTGGTGGCGGAGGGGGCGTCGGACGATCGGACAAAAGTGGCGATCTATGAGGCAATCCAGGCATTATTTTCCGTGGACGCACATAAGATATCAATAGTAGAAATGGGATCACAGGAGGGAACATGAAACGTATATTCCGAAAAAATCAGATCGTGGTAGCAGCGCTGGCACTTCTCATTGCCGGCGCAGGCTATCTCAATTATACATATGAAAATGATGAAAAAGACATTGCGACCATGGCGGCAAAGGACAGCAAGGAGGAAAAGGTAAAAGATACAGAAGCGACGGCATCTTTGAGCGAGGAGGAGATCCTGACGGATACGGAAGCGAGCAGTGGTGATATGGGGGATGACAGCGCAGGGGAGACGGTACTGACGGACAGTACCAGTGTGCAGGTGTCAAAAGCAGCAAGCCTGAAGATGGATCGGGAACAGACCAGGGCAGCCAGCAAGGCGACTTTGATGGAAGTGGTCAACAATGCTGCTTTGACCGATGTGGAAAAGCAGGCAGCCGTAGAAGAATTGGCGGCACTCACAGAGGTGGCAGAAAAAGAGGCAGCCTGTGAGATGATGCTGGCATCCAAGGGCTTTGAGGAAGCCGTGGTCTCCATTGCAGGAGAAAATGCAGATGTTATCTTAAATGCCAGCGAGGTTACTGATGCGCAGAGGGCACAGGTGGAGGATGTTGTCAACCGCAAAGCGGGCATCGCACCGGACCATATCGTGATCTCGACCATGAACTAGGAGGGCATCCGCAGGACGCAGAGAATCAGACGGTAGAGGCAGGAGGCAGGCAAGCCCGTATAGGGGAATCTGTCGCAGAACAGGGAGTCTCTATGTAAGAAAGCCTTGCTTGCATAGATAAAAACTGTCTTTGCAAAGTTAGACAGCCGCCTAGGATGATGTTCGCCTATGACAGATATGAATGCAAAACGCATTAGAGACTCTTATAACTTGGAAGTATCCCGGCAACTCGGGTACAGGGATGTACCCGAGAGGCGCAACCGCACACGGATGTTCGTTTGCGCCGGTTGCCGATTTTGGATATAACAAAATGTCCAAGTTATTAGAGTCTCTTATGTGTGGCGCCCTGAATATCTGTCATAGGCGGACACGTCCTGTCGCCCGTCGAAGCTGTGCAAGAGACAGTTTACGGCAAGCAATCACTTCCTCACAGAGACTCACCTAACCTGCTCCAAAGATTCCCTATACGGGCTTGCCTGCCTCTTACTCCCTATCGCATCTCCCTTGTGTCCTGCGGATGCCCGACGCAGACTTGACAAGAAATGTGAATGTAAGATAAACTAAATTGGTTTGAGATAAGATGTAGATAGTATATAGATCCCGGTCATACCGGGAGCGCAGGATAAATGGAGGAACATACTGTGTCAGATTTAGTGAAAGAGATAGAAAAGAGAAGGACATTTGCCATTATTTCTCACCCGGATGCAGGTAAGACGACCCTGACCGAGAAATTTCTCTTATACGGTGGAGCCATCAATTTAGCAGGTTCTGTCAAGGGAAAAGCGACTGCCAGACATGCGGTGTCTGACTGGATGGAGATTGAAAAGGAAAGAGGTATTTCGGTTACGTCTTCCGTATTGCAGTTCCATTATGATGGCTATTGTATCAATATTCTGGATACACCGGGACATCAGGACTTCTCAGAAGATACCTATCGTACCCTCATGGCTGCCGATTCTGCCGTCATGGTCATTGATGCTTCCAAGGGGGTTGAGGCGCAGACAAGAAAACTTTTCAAGGTGTGTGTGATGCGTCATATCCCGATCTTTACTTTTATCAACAAGATGGATCGAGATGCAAATGATACCTTTGAACTTTTGGATGATATTGAAAAAGAACTTGGAATCGCAACCTGTCCGATCAACTGGCCGATCGGTTCCGGCAAGGGCTTTAAGGGTGTGTACGACAGAAATACCAAGCATGTCATGACTTTTGCAGATACCTTAAAGGGAACCAAGGAGGGAACCGAAAAAGAGATTGCTATTGATGATCCGGCACTTGTAGATGAGATCGGAGAAGATCAGAGACAGACCTTATTGGATGAGATCGAACTTTTGGACGGCGCCAGTGCTGAATTTGACATGGATCTGGTGTCTAAGGGAGAGTTGTCCCCTGTATTTTTCGGATCAGCCCTTACCAACTTTGGTGTGGAAACTTTTTTACAGCACTTTTTGCAGATGACATCATCCCCGCTGCCAAGAAAGTCCGACCAAGGGATTATCGATCCGTTTTCACCGGATTTTTCAGCATTTGTTTTTAAGATCCAGGCAAATATGAACAAGGCACACCGTGACAGGATCGCCTTTATGCGTATCTGCTCCGGCGAGTTCGATGCCGGCATGGAAGTCTTTCATGTGCAGGGCAATAAGGCGATGAAACTTTCCCAGCCACAACAGTTGATGGCACAGGAGAGAAAGATCGTAGATAAGGCATATGCCGGCGATATCATCGGCGTATTTGACCCGGGTATCTTTTCTATCGGCGATACCATCGTCAGCGGTAAAAACAGATTTGCCTTTGAGGGTATTCCGACTTTCGCACCGGAACATTTTGCCCGCGTGCGCCAGGTCGATACCATGAAGCGTAAACAGTTCATGAAGGGCATCAGCCAGATCGCTCAGGAAGGTGCGATCCAGATCTTCCAGGAATACAATACCGGTATGGAAGAGATCATTGTCGGTGTTGTTGGTGTCCTGCAATTTGACGTCTTAAAGTATCGTCTGAACAATGAATATAATGTAGAGATCCGCATGGAAAATCTGCCATATGAGCACATCCGCTGGATCGAAAATGAGGACATTGATCTGGATAAGATCTCCGGTACATCAGATATGAAGAAGATCAAAGATCTCAAGGGCAGACCGCTTCTTTTGTTCGTCAACTCATGGAGCGTTGGCATGACGCTGGATCGAAACGAGGGATTGATCCTATCAGAGTTTGGACGCAGTTAAGTTTATGCAGATGGGTAGCGAACCAGTGCAAAGATGAGTCTTGACAGAGGGGATGACCACTGGATATAATAAGGCAGTAGCGATTTGCTACTGTCTTTTTTCGTTTTACAATCCCCACGATACAGGATAATAACAAAGGAACACAAAATGAGGTTGACTTTTTTGTGGAAGTATAATAGTATTAGAACATGAAAACGAACAAAGGTTCGATATGGAGGTTTTTAGTTATGGCAAATGATGATAAGTTAAAGGCGTTAGACGCAGCGATTTCCCAGATAGAAAAGCAGTATGGCAAGGGTTCGATCATGAAACTCGGAGACACCAGCAACCAGATGCAGGTTGAGACCGTACCGACTGGTTCTCTCAGCCTTGATATTGCATTAGGACAGGGCGGACTGCCAAAGGGCAGAATCATTGAGATCTATGGACCGGAGTCCAGTGGTAAGACGACAGTGGCTTTACATGCTGTCGCAGAGGTGCAAAAGGCAGGCGGTATCGCGGGCTTTATTGATGCAGAGCATGCACTGGATCCTGTCTATGCCAAGAATATCGGGGTAGATATCGACAATCTTTATATTTCCCAGCCGGACAACGGTGAGCAGGCTCTGGAGATCACAGAGACTATGGTGCGTTCCGGAGCGGTGGATATTGTGATCGTGGATTCCGTTGCTGCCTTGGTTCCGAAGGCAGAGATCGATGGTGATATGGGAGATTCCCATGTCGGTTTACAGGCGCGTCTGATGTCACAGGCACTCCGTAAGTTGACCGCTGTGATCAGCAAGTCAAATTGTATCGTTATCTTTATCAACCAGTTGCGTGAGAAGGTCGGTGTGATGTTCGGTAATCCGGAGACAACGACCGGTGGTAGAGCACTGAAGTTCTATTCTTCCGTTCGTCTGGATGTCCGTCGAATCGAGGCGATCAAGCAGCAGGGAGAGGTCATTGGTAACCGCACCCGTATCAAGGTCGTAAAGAACAAGATCGCACCGCCATTTAGAGAGGCAGAATTTGACATTATGTTTGGTCAGGGTATCTCAAAAGAGGGAGATATCTTAGATATTGCGGCAGACCTTGATATTGTCAACAAGTCCGGTGCATGGTATGCCTACAATGGAGACAAGATCGGACAGGGACGTGAGAATGCCAAGACATATCTGCGTGAGCATCCGGAAGTGCGTGATGAGATCGAGCAGCAGGTCAGAGCACACTTCAAGCCGGAGGAGGCAGAAGAGAAAGAGACTGGAGAAGAAGAGTAGGAGTGTCATAGTGTACATAGAATCGATTGACACAGCAGGAAAGAATAAATTTAAGATCCACCTCAGCAATGGGGTGGATCTTGCGCTCTACAAGGGAGAAGTGCGGCAGTTAGGCTTGCAGGAAAATGGCGAGATCACAGAGGATATGTATGAAAAGATCCTAGAGGAGGTCCTTATCCCCAGAGCTAAGCGCCGTGCCATGCATTTATTGGAAAAGATGGATCGGTCGACCAGGCAGTTGGAGAGCAAACTGCGTGAGGGCGGCTATCCGGATCCGGCGATCGAGAGTGCCATTGCCTATGTGGCAAGTTATCATTATCTGGATGATGAGCGTCTGGCAAGGTCACACATCCGCTTTTACCAGACCAGCCGCAGCCGTCTGCGCATGACGCAGGATCTTTTGAAAAAGGGGATCGATCGGGAGATCATTGACTCTTGTATGGAAGAAGAATTGGAGCAATCCCAGATGGAACTGATCGCTGCTTTGTTACAAAAGAAAGGCTATGATCCAGAGACAGCAACGCGGCAGGAAGAAGCCAAGATGTATCGTTTCCTGATGCAAAGAGGCTTCGCATCCGGCGATATCAGCCGTGTCTTGCGGGGCGGATTTTCGGAATGGGATTGAAGGATATATTCTTGACAAGCCATATAAGAAAGTATAAAATTTAATTGTTGTATTTATATGCAGATTAGTAATTTTTCATGATGTATGTACAATAAAATTAAATAAGGGAGGTGCTCCTGTGCTTACGATAATAATCACAGCGGTTGTTACGTTAGTCGTTGCAGTTCCGGTGTCTCTTGCCATTGCAAATGCTTCCTACCAGAAGGCATCTGCAAAGAAAGTCGGCAGTGCAGAAGACAGGGCTCGTGAGATCATTGACGAGGCTGTCAAGAATGCGGAGACCAAGAAGCGTGAAGCTCTTTTAGAGGCAAAGGAAGAGTCTATGAAGACAAAGAATGAACTCGAAAAAGAGATTCGTGAGCGTAGAGCAGAGATTCAGCGCAATGAACATCGTGTGCTTCAGAAAGAAGAGAATCTGGACAAGAAATTAGAGGCTCTTGAGAAGCGTGAGGCTGAATATACTGCCAAGGAACGTGCGGTTAACAAGCAGAAGGAAGAAGTTGCGAAGTTAAATCAGCAAAGAGTACAGGAACTAGAAAGAATCTCAGGATTAACCTCCGAACAAGCGAAAGAAATACTTTTAAAAACTGTTGAAGAAGATGTTAAACTTGACACTGCAAAACTGATCAAAGAATCCGTTGCGCAGGCAAAAGAGGAAGCAAACAAGAAGGCAAAGGATATTGTGGTTACCGCAATACAGAAGTGTGCCGCAGATCATGTTGCCGAGACAACAATCTCTGTTGTTCAGCTTCCGAATGATGAAATGAAGGGAAGAATCATTGGTCGTGAGGGACGTAATATCCGTACCCTTGAGACTTTGACAGGTGTAGAGTTGATTATTGATGATACACCGGAAGCAGTTATTCTTTCCGCATTTGACCCAGTCAGACGTGAAGTGGCTAGAATTGCCTTAGAGAAGTTGATCGTAGATGGTCGTATTCACCCGGCTAGAATTGAGGAAATGGTTGAGAAGGCTCAGAAAGAAGTTGAGACTTTGATCCGTGAAGAGGGTGAGGCTGCAACACTTGAAGTAGGTGTTCACGGTGTACATCCAGAACTTGTCAAACTTCTTGGTAAGATGAGATATCGTACCAGTTATGGTCAGAATGTCTTAAAGCATTCTATTGAAGTAGCACAGTTAGCAGGACTGCTTGCCGCAGAGATCGGCGAGGACGTCAGACTTGCAAAGCGTGCAGGTTTACTTCATGATATTGGTAAGGCAGTTGACCGTGAGATGGAAGGTACACATGTACAGCTCGGTGTAGAACTTTGCAAGAGATACAAGGAATCACCGATCGTTATCAATGCGGTTGAGGCACACCACGGCGATGTGGAGCCGGAATCATTGATCGCATGCTTGGTACAGGCTGCTGATACGATCAGTGCAGCAAGACCTGGTGCAAGACGCGAGACATTAGAAGCATATTCAAACAGATTACAACAGTTAGAAGAGATTACCGATGGATTTAAGGGAGTCGAAAAATCTTTTGCTATTCAGGCAGGTAGAGAGGTTCGGGTAATGGTAGTTCCTGAACAGGTCAACGATGCAGAGATGGTATTGTTGGCGCGGGATATTTCTAAGAGAATTGAGTCAGAATTAGATTATCCTGGACAGATCAAAGTAAATGTAATTCGTGAATCGAGAGTAACGGATTATGCAAAATAAAAAATAGTCAGCGAAAGCTGACTATTTTTTTACAAACTTATCTCAGTGCGGGAATGTGCGGAAGGCACATTCTTTTTATCAGAAGGAGTGAGAAAGATGGAACATGTAGAGGTGGAAAAGAGAGAACTGGTATATAAAGGCTCTATATTGGATGTCTATGCGGATACTGTGCGCCTGCCAAACGGACACAAGGAAGCATGGGATTTTGTGAGTCACAGAAAAGGGGCGGCGGCAGTGGTTCCGGTCCTACCGGATGGCAGGATCGTTTTGGTGCACCAGTACCGCCATGCACTAAAACGTATGACATGGGAGATTCCGGCGGGGTCCAGAGATTCGGTAACGGAAGATACCATGGTCTGTGCAAGCAGGGAACTGACCGAGGAGACAGGTTACACCTGTGACCGGATCGAACCGCTCATCTCCTTAAAGACCACCGTTGCCTTTTGCGATGAATTTATTGATGTCTATCTGGCAACCGGTCTGCATCCGGGGAAGCAGCATTTGGATGAGGCGGAGTCCATTGAGATCAAGGCATGGGATATGGATGATCTTTTGACGGAGATCTATGCCGGACGTATGCAGGATTCCAAGACGGTTTCAGCAATTCTGGCATATCAGGTAAAAAGACTTACGCATGGATAATAGCATAAATCAAATACAGTATCATAAGATGAATAAGGATGAATTGGACAGGGAGTGAGAACCTTATGAAGCAGTATTCATATTATGATGCATATCACAGACAGAAGAAATTCCCTATGACTTTCCGCCTGCACCGTTGGCGGAGCAAGAGAGGGGTCTTTCTTTTGTCTTTTTTTATTGCCTTGCTATTGGTACGTTTTTTCTTGTGGGAGGAGATCGCAGAGGTGGCAGGCTGGAGCAGGATCTGTCTGGAGCGGCTGGATTCCAATATCAGCGATAACAGAAATCTCTTCTGGTATGTTGTTATACGAAGAAGCGAACTTCTCTTGCTATTGACTTTGTGTGGGCTGACCCGTATGCGGAAATTCCTTTATTATCTTGTCAGTGGACTGGGTGGTGTCTGGCTTGGTATCTTTCTTATGTCTTTCTTGAAGCTCTACGGATGGAAAGGACTTTTGCTGGGTGTGGCAGCCTTGTTTCCACAGTGGATCGTGTATGGCATGCTCTTTGCCTATCTATATTGGCTTTTTATAAGGCGGAGAGAATTGGAAAGTCAGGAAAGCCTGCCCAAATATTTTGTCTACGTCTTGGGACTCCTTGGTATGATGGCAAGCGGTATTTATTTGGAATGTTTTGTCAATCCGCTTTTGATCGTGTTTGTCAAAAATTTCTTTGTATTGTAAGAAAGATGTCTGGTAAATACTAGAAAAGTGATTTTCTACGCGTACACATGTGCCTGTATAGCATACAAAAAGTATATATAGATGTGAAAATAGCATATAAAGACAGATAAATATACAAATAAAATAAAATAGTCGAATAATCAGACAATACAAAAGAAAAAGTTGTTTACAAACGGAGAAAGCAGGAGTATATTAGTTAGCGACAGATGAATTTTCGGGAAGGAAAAGATATACAGAGAGGATGGATACGATGGAGAATAAGAATCATAAGACGGGCTTATATCGACAGGAATTTGAACATGATAACTGCGGTATCGGTGCCGTTGTCAGTATGAAAGGGATCAAGACACATCAGACAGTGTCAGATGCTCTAAAGATCGTAGAGAATCTGGAACACAGAGCCGGCAAGGACGCTGAGGGGAAGACAGGCGACGGTGTTGGTATCATGTTGCAGGTATCGCATAAGTTCTTTAGCAAGATTGCAGGAAATCTTGGTATAGATCTGGGGGAGGAAAGAACCTATGGTGTAGGCATGTTCTTTTTCCCACAGGATGAGTTGAACCGCAATCAGGCAAAGAAGATGTTTGAGATCATTGTGGAAAAGGAAGGCATGGAATTCTTAGGATGGAGAGATGTACCGACCAATCCTAAGGTATTGGGAAAGAAAGCAATCGACTGCATGCCTTATATCATGCAGGGCTTTGTGAAGAAGCCGGCAGATGTCAAAGCAGGACTGGATTTTGACCGCAAGTTGTATGTGGCAAGACGTGTATTTGAGCAGACCTGTGAGAATACATATGTAGTTTCCCTTTCCAGCCGTACCATCGTATATAAAGGTATGTTTTTGGTGGGACAGCTGCGTACCTTCTTTACTGATCTGCATGATGAAGATTATGAGTCCGCAATCGCTATCGTGCATTCCCGTTTCTCAACCAACACCAATCCAAGTTGGGAGAGGGCGCATCCAAACCGTTTTATCGTACATAATGGAGAGATCAACACGATCAAGGGAAATGCAGACCGTATGCTTTCCCGTGAGGAGACCATGTATTCTGAGTTCTTAGAGACAGAACTTTCTAAGATCACACCGGTTGTCAATACTTCCGGTTCAGACTCAGCAATGCTTGACAATACTTTGGAATTTTTAGTGATGAATGGATTGCCTTTGCCACTTGCCGTTATGATGACCATACCGGAGCCGTGGATCAACAATCAGGCAATGAATCAGGAACGCAAGGACTTTTACCAGTATTATGCGACCATGATGGAGCCTTGGGACGGACCGGCATCCATTCTTTTCTCGGATGGAGATATCATGGGAGCAGTTCTGGATCGAAACGGTCTGCGCCCATCCAGATACTATGTGACCAAGGACGACTATCTGATCCTTTCTTCCGAGGTTGGTGTACTTCCGATCGATGAGAGCAGGATCTTATCCAAAGACCGTTTGAAGCCGGGCAAGATGCTTTTAGTAGATACAGTTGCCGGACGTCTGATCGATGATGATGAATTAAAGACCGCTTATGCGACCAAGCAGCCGTATGGTGAGTGGCTGGACAAGAACCTGGTACACCTGCATGATCTGAAGATTCCGAATAAACGTGTGCCGAACCACACAAAGGAAGAACGTGCCAAGTTGCAGAAAGCCTTTGGCTATTCTTATGAGGATTTAAAGACTTCCATCCTGCCAATGGCTTTAAATGGGGCAGAGGGCATCGGTGCCATGGGTATTGATACACCGCTGGCAGTGCTGTCTAATCAGCATCAGCCACTCTTTAACTATTTCAAGCAGTTGTTTGCACAGGTGACCAATCCGCCGATCGACTCCATCCGTGAGAAGATCGTGACATCTACGACCATCTATCTGGGCGAGAGTGGCAATGTCTTAGAGGAAAAAGAAGAAAACTGTAAGATGCTTCGGATCAACAATCCGATCCTGACCAATACAGATCTGCTCAAGATCAAGAATATGAATGTGGAAGGATTTAAGGTAGAGACTATCCCGATCACATATTATAAGAATACATCTTTGGAAAAAGCCATCGATCACCTTTATGTAGAGGCAGATCGTGCACACAGGGAAGGTGCCAATATCATCATCCTGTCTGACCGTGGCGTGGATGAAAACCATGTAGCCATTCCATCCCTGCTTGCCGTTTCTGCTTTACAGCAGTATCTGGTACAGACTAAAAAGAGGACAAGCCTTTCTGTGATCCTGGAGAGTGGAGAACCGCGAGAGGTACATCATTTTGCAACCCTTTTGGGTTATGGTGCTTCTGCCATCAATCCATATCTGGCACAGGAGAGTATCCAGGAATTGATCGATCTCAACATGCTCGACAAAGATTACTATGCGGCAGTGGATTCTTATAATGAGGCTGTTATCAGCGGCATCATCAAGATCGCATCCAAGATGGGAATTTCTACCGTCCAGTCTTATCAGGGCGCAAAGATCTTTGAAGCCATCGGTATCAATGAGGATGTGGTAAACCGTTACTTTAAGGGAACAGTCAGCCGTATCGGCGGTATCGGTATCGAGGACATCCAAAAGGATGTAGAAATGCTGCATTCTCAGGCGTTTGATCCATTGGATCTGCACACGGATAATACCTTGGACAGCAAGGGCGCCCACAAGATGCGCAGTGGCAAGGAAGAACACCTGTATAACCCGCAGACCATCCATCTGCTGCAACTGTCTACCAGAACCGGCGACTATGATACCTTTAAGGAATATACCTCACTTGTCAATAAAGAGGATGACACCGTCATGAACCTGCGTGGACTTTTGGATTTCAAATATCCGAAAAAGGGCATCAATATTGATGAAGTCGAATCTGTAGATGAGATCGTAAAGCGATTTAAGACAGGAGCCATGTCCTATGGATCTATCTCCAAGGAAGCGCATGAGACTATGGCGATCGCCATGAATATGCTGCATGGAAAGTCCAATTCCGGTGAAGGTGGTGAGGAAGAAGAACGCCTTACCATCGGCAAGGACGGAAAGAATCGTTGCTCTGCCATCAAGCAGGTGGCATCCGGTCGATTTGGTGTTACCAGCCGTTATTTAGTAAGTGCCAAGGAGATCCAGATCAAGATGGCACAGGGAGCAAAACCGGGCGAAGGCGGACATTTGCCGGGCAAGAAAGTTTACCCTTGGATCGCCAAGACAAGACTTTCCACACCGGGCGTATCCTTGATCTCTCCGCCACCACATCATGATATTTATTCGATCGAAGATCTGGCACAGTTGATCTATGATCTGAAAAATGCAAATAAAGATGCCAGAATTTCTGTAAAACTGGTTTCTGAGGCAGGCGTCGGAACGGTTGCTTCCGGTGTAGCCAAGGCAGGGGCACAGGTTATTTTGATCTCCGGTTATGACGGAGGAACCGGTGCCGCACCGAGAAGTTCCATCCACAATGCCGGACTTCCATGGGAACTTGGACTGGCAGAAGCACACCAGACGCTGACGATGAATGGTCTGCGCAACAAGGTTGTCATTGAGACAGACGGAAAACTTATGAGTGGTCGTGATGTTGCGATCGCTGCCATGCTTGGTGCCGAGGAATACGGATTTGCGACAGCACCGCTGGTTACCATGGGATGTGTGATGATGCGTGTCTGCAATCTGGATACCTGTCCGGTCGGTATTGCGACCCAGAATCCGGAACTGCGCAAGCGTTTTACCGGAAAACCGGAATATGTTGTCAACTTTATGCGCTTTATCGCTCAGGAACTGCGTGAATACATGGCAAAACTTGGCGTGCGCAGCGTAGATGAACTGGTAGGCCGCACGGATCTTTTGGAAGTGAAGGAGAGCGCAAAACAGGGCAGATATGCAAAGATCGATCTTTCTGCGATCCTGGACAACCCATATGCCAAGGATGCAGGAAAGATCTGCTACAACAAGAAAAATGTATTTGATTTCCAGTTGGAAAAGACGGTAGATGAAAAGATCCTTTTGAAACAGTTTAAGGACGCTTTGGAGAGCGGAAGCAAAAAGGGTGTACAGATCGATGTGACCAATACCGACCGTTCCGTAGGTACCCTCTTTGGCGCGGAGATCACCAGACGTTTTGGCGAATCTTTGCCGGAAGATACCTTTACCGTGCAGTGTAACGGTGCCGGTGGACAGAGTTTTGGTGCCTTTATTCCAAAGGGACTGACACTGGAACTGGTCGGCGACAGCAACGATTACTTTGGCAAGGGACTTTCCGGCGGAAAGTTAGTCGTTTATCCGCCAACAGGTGTAACATATAAAGAAGACGAAAATATCATTATCGGTAATGTGGCACTGTACGGTGCAACCAGCGGCAAAGCCTTTATCAACGGTGTAGCCGGTGAGCGTTTCTGTGTCAGAAATTCCGGTGCGACTGCGGTTGTAGAAGGCTGTGGTGACCATGGTTGTGAATATATGACCGGCGGACGTGTCGTAGTCTTAGGACAGACCGGAAAGAATTTTGCAGCCGGTATGAGCGGCGGTATCGCTTATGTACTGGATGAAGATGCCTCCCTTTACCGAAAACTCAATAAGACCATGGTATCTTTGGAACCGGTAACAGATAAGTATGATGTCCTGGAGTTGAAGGAGATCATTACGGAACATGTTGCTTACACCAATTCCAAGAAGGGCAAGGAGATATTTGACAACTTTAGTCAGTATCTGCCGAAATTCAAAAAGATCGTGCCTCACGACTACAAGAAGATGATGATGACCATTGTCCAGATGGAAGAAAAAGGACTTAGCAGTGAGCAGGCACAGATCGAGGCGTTCAACGCTTTGACAAAGTAAGGGAAAGGAGATACCAATGGGAAAAGCAACAGGATTTTTAGAATATGAGCGTCAGGAGTCACAGGCGATCGACGCAAAAGAGAGAATCAAGAATTTTAACGAATTTCATATTCCACTTTCAACAGAAGAACAGCAGAGACAGGGATCACGTTGTATGGACTGTGGTGTTCCTTTCTGCCAGTCAGGTATGACGATTAAGGGGATGACTTCCGGTTGTCCTCTCAACAACCTGATACCGGAGTGGAACGATCTGGTCTATCATGGCAACTGGGAGCAGGCATATCTGCGCCTGCATAAGACCAGCAATTTCCCGGAATTTACCTGCCGTGTATGCCCGGGACTTTGCGAAAAGGCATGTACCTGTGGGCTGAACGGGGATCCGGTCACGACCAGGGAAAATGAGCGTGCCATCATTGAATATGCTTATGCACACGGTCTGGCAGACGCAAAGCCGCCGGTCAATCGTTCTGGCAAAAAGATCGCGGTCATCGGTTCCGGCCCTTCCGGACTTGCAGCAGCAGACCAACTCAATTCCAGAGGACATGAAGTGACGGTCTATGAGAGAAATGACCGTGTGGGCGGTCTGCTCCGTTATGGCATTCCAAATATGAAACTGGAAAAGCAGATCATTGACCGCAAGATCGCGGTCATGGAAGAAGAGGGCATTACTTTTAAGACAAATGTGGATGTTGGCAAAGACATCAAGCCAAAGGAACTCCTGGCAGAATATGATGCCGTGATCTTAGCCTGTGGGGCATCCAATCCAAGAGACATCCAGGCACCGGGCAGAGAGGCAAAAGGTATTTACTTTGCGGTAGATTTTTTGACATCCACGACCAAGAGCCTGTGGGACAATGGCTTAAAAGAAGGAACTTTTATCTCTGCAAAGGATAAAGATGTAATCGTGATCGGTGGCGGTGACACCGGTAATGACTGCGTAGGTACTTGTATGCGACATGGCTGCAAGTCTATCACACAGTTGGAAATGATGCCGAAAGCACCGGATGAGAGACGGGAGAGCAATCCTTGGCCACAGTGGCCACTGGTCTGCAAGACAGATTACGGTCAGGAAGAAGCCATCGCTGTCTTTGGACATGATCCGCGTATTTATACAACGACGGTCAAAGAATTCAAAAAAGACCGCAGCGGCAACCTAAAGAGCGTTATTCTTGTCAGTCTGGAATCCAAGACGGATGAAAAGACCGGCAGGCGCATGATGGTACCGGTCGAAGGTACGGAAAAAGAAGTACCATGCCAACTGGTCCTGATCGCCGCAGGATTTTTGGGAAGCCAGTCGTATGTGACCGATGCTTTTAAGGTAAAGGTGGATGGCAGAACCAATGTCGCTACGGAGGCAGGAAAGTTTGCAACTTCGGTAGACAAGATCTTTACCGCAGGTGATATGCATACAGGTCAGTCTCTGGTTGTAAAGGCAATCCGACAGGGACGTGATTGTGCAAGAGAAGTAGATGAATATCTGATGGGATATTCCAATTTATAAAAATTTAAGAATTGAATCCTTTGTCCTTTCTTGTAAAAGATAGTCGCAGTCAGATTACAAATAAAAGAATTAGTGGGGAGTAAGACGAATAATAGGGCTGGCATTTTTTGTGCCAGCCCTATTACTATGAGGCAAATCCTAAAGTCTGATGCTGTAAAGAAAAAGACAGGATTTGTAAAATGTGATATGATAAAAAATATTCTTAGATGAAAAAATGGGAGGAACTATAGATGGGCGAGACAGAAAATAGTAAGGACTTAATCAGCGTATTGTGGAGTGGCGCAGATA
>CAVLBP010000002.1:28912-50008 GCA_963661325.1 bacterium | reverse complement strand
CAGAGGATAAGATCATATCAGCGGAACATTTGCTTACAACGATCTTTTCTGGGGATGAGGCTATGGCAGATAGTTTTGGTCAGATCTCCGGGCAGGAGGATCTGGATGCGTGGGCGCAGGAGTATTTTGGTGATGATATGACAGAGGATGGCTTGCAGGCGGCTATGCAGGGACGTATCCTGTCGCAGGGGATTGCCCTGCAAGAGACTGGAACGACCATGGAGACACCGGAGATCACCATAGAGAAGCGTGAAAATGCCGGGGACAGTGAGTGGTATGATTATACAGTCACCATAGAGACTTCGGATGGAAGGCAGGAATTTACCGGCAGCCTTCTACTCAAAGAGACCAACGGCAAATGGCTAGTGGATGACATCACAAAGAAATAATCGCCCTCTGCAACACAGGACACTTTTTCTGGTTAAAAGGTGTCCTTTTTTTGTGCCCTGACAGACAGTAGAATACAAGTAGAAATCAAGGATGGGGGTAGCAAATGAAGTATTATTTAGCGATTGATATTGGCGCATCCAGTGGACGCCATATGTTAAGTTGGATAGAAGACGGCAAGATGCGCTTGCAGGAAGTCTACCGTTTTTATAATGGTATGGATCAGGTGGACGGACATCTTTGCTGGGATGTAGGACGTCTTTTTACCGAGATTGTCGCCGGTATGAAAGAGTGTAAAAAGATCGGCAAGATCCCGACCTCTATGGGGATCGACACCTGGGCAGTTGATTATGTGCTTTTGGATGATCAGGATCAGCTACTGGGAAATACCTATGCTTACCGCGACAGCCGGACAGAGGGGATGGACGCTCTGGTTTACGAAAAGATCTCGCAGGAAGATCTGTATGCCAAGACCGGTATCCAGAAGCAGATCTTCAATTCCATCTATCAGTTGATGGCACACAAGACGCAGGAGGCAGATCTGCTGGGAAAAGCAAAAACTTTCCTTATGATCCCGGATTATTTCCACTTCCTGCTCACGGGTGTAAAGAAGCAGGAATATACCAATGCATCCACGACCCAGTTGGTCAATGCAAAGACCAATGATTGGGACTATGACCTGATGGCGAAACTGGGCTATCCGAGAGACATCTTTTTGCCGATCGAAATGCCGGGCACTGAGGTCGGGCATTTGCGTCAGGCGATACAGGATCAAGTGGGCTTTGATTGCAGCGTAGTACTTCCGGCGACACATGATACGGGATCGGCGGTCATGGCAGTGCCGAGCCTGTCGGACGATACGCTCTATATCAGTTCCGGCACCTGGTCTTTGATGGGAACAGAATTAAAGACAGCAAATTGCAGTCCGGACAGTATGGCATGCAATTTCACAAACGAGGGTGGTTATGACCATCGCTATCGTTATCTGAAAAATATCATGGGACTTTGGATGATCCAGTCCGTGCGCAAGGAGTTATCCCCGGACGAGGGATTCGGCTCTATCTGCGAACATGCAGCGACTGAGACGATCACATCGATCGTGGATGCCAATGACGACCGTTTTTTGGCACCGCAGAATATGACAGCGGAAGTACAGGCGGCTTGCAGAGAGTCCGGACAGGAAGTACCGGAGGGCATCTATCAGGTGGCAGCCGTGATCTACAACAGCCTTGCCAGATGCTATGCCGATACAGTGGAGGAAATCGAGCAGATCGAGCATGTGACCTATCCTTGCATCAACATTGTAGGTGGTGGTGCCAATGCCGCTTATCTGAATGAACTTACGGCAAAGGCTGCCGGGAAAACGGTCTATGCAGGTCCGACGGAGGCGACAGCCATCGGCAATATCATGGCGCAGATGATCGCCGCCGGCGAATTGCAAGACTTGGCAGAAGCAAGAAAATGCCTATTCCGTTCATTTGAAATAAAGGAGGAAAAAGGATGTTAGTTGAAACAAAAGCAAGAGTTGGTATATTTGCCATCGCATTGGGAGCCTATTTACCACAGTTCCCATCACTGGTTCCTGAATTTGAAGGACAGTTTGCAGATTTTAAAAAGACCATACCGGACAGTGTCGAACTGGTAGACGGCGGCATTGTCACAACCAAAGAGGCAGCCATGGCAGCCGGAGACATGTTCCGTGCAGCAGATGTTGACCTTGTTATCTTACAGATGCTTACTTATGCGACCAGTTACAATATGCTTCCGGCGATCCGTGATCTGAATGTGCCGGTCGTACTGGTCAATGTGCAAAAGAAAAAGGCACCGGACTATGCCAATACGGATACAGCCACCTGGCTGGGCGAACTTTATGCCTGTGGTGCTGTTGGCGAAATGGTTGCAGATTTGGAACGTGCCGGAAAGAGACATGCCGTTATCACAGGTGTGGTCGAAGGTGGCGATCCGGAAGTGGAAAAGCAGATCGCTGAGTGGTGTACCGCAGCGCAGGTAAGACGCAGATTTCGTGATACAAATATCGCCCAGATCGGCCGTCCGTATCCGGGCATGATGGATCTTTATATCGATGAGACCAATCTTTACAACCGTATGGGCTTATATACCAAGCAGTTTGACTGGGAAAAAATGTGGGCGATCGCCGATGACATCACAGATGAAGATGCCATCCGTGCCAAGGCAGAGGACATCTTAGATACCTTTGATATCGAAGGCGGTGCGACGGTTGAGACGGTCTGGGAAATGGCAAAGTATGTAGTGGCTTTTGAAAAATGGGTCAAGGACGAGCAGTTAGCACTGGTTGCTTCCCATTATGACGGTTTTGCACAGGGCGTTGCCGGCAAGTTGGACTCTATGCTGATCCCGGCATTTTCTATGCTGATCAAGCAGGGCACGGCATGTGCTGTAGAGGGCGATATCAAGGTTGCTATGGCGATGAGCATCTTAAAGACCATTGCCGGAACCGGTCAGTTGTCCGAGATGTACTCTATCGACTTTAATGAGGATATCTGTATTATCGGACATTCAGGCTCAGGTGATGCCGATATTTCTGTAGACAGAAAGCCTATCATGAAGATCGTGCCGGTATTCCATGGAAAGACCGGCGGTGGTTATCTGACCCAGTTCTACCCACCGGCAGGCGATGTCACTTATCTTGCCATCACACAGGACAAGGACGGACATTTCAAGTTCGTTGTAGCCGAGGGTGTCAATGAGGAAGGTCCGATCTTTACCTTTGGAGATACCAATATGAGAACCCGCTTCTCTATCGGCGCCAGAGAATTCTGCAACCGTTGGAGCGAGGCAGGACCGACACATCATATGGCAGCAGCCATTGGCAGACATATCGATGTCATTGAAAAGGTCGGAAAGATCTTAGACATTCCGGTAGAAGTAGTTTGTAGATAAAATATATTTATATAGAAGAAAGGGAATAGAAATGAAATTTTTAGACGCAGAATTTGTACAGGGATTTATCCGTATGGCTAACGATGGCTGGGAACAGGGCTGGCATGAGAGAAATGGCGGTAACCTTTCTTACCGTGTGAAGCCGGAAGAAGTAGAGTCTGTCAAAGAGAACTTTGAGCCAAAGGAATGGCAGCCGATCGGCACAAGTGTGCCAAATCTTGCAGGAGAGTATTTCCTTGTAACAGGCAGTGGCAAATATTTCCGCAATGTCATCATCAAGCCGGAAGATTCTATCTGTATGATCGAGTTAGACGAGGCAGGCGAGAATTATCGTATCGTCTGGGGACTTGTCAATGGCGGCAGACCAACCTCTGAACTTCCAAGCCATTTGATGAACCTGGAAGTAAAGAAGTTGCAGGATCCAAAGTATCGTGTTGTTTATCATGCACATACGACCAACATCATTGCCCTTACCTTTGTACTTCCACTGGAGGACAAGGTATTTACCAGAGAATTGTGGGAAATGGCAACCGAGTGTCCGGTCGTATTCCCGGATGGTATCGGCGTTGTGCCTTGGATGGTTCCGGGTGGCAGAGAGATCGCCGTTGCGACCAGTGAACTGATGAAGAAATATGATCTTGCCATCTGGGCACATCATGGTACTTTTGCAGCAGGTGAAGACTTTGATCTGACCTTTGGGCTTATGCACACCGCAGAAAAGTCTGCTGAGATCTTAGTCAAGATGCTGTCTATGCAGCCAAACAAGCGCCAGACCATTACACCGGATGATTTCCGTCATCTGGCAAAAGATTTCGGGGTAACCCTCCCGGAAGAATTCTTATATGAAAAATAAGATCGTATACGAGGTAGAATATAGAAGAAAAAAAGAAGTCCGAAAATGCTAGTCATGTTCGGACTTCTTTGTTATAATGGGTGGGCTTTATATAGAACAGAGGAGGATAGAAGGAGTTAAAGTGCAAAAGACAGTAGGGAAAAACAGCATTGATTTTGGACAAGATGGAATCATGCACATCCTGTTTCGGCTGGCTCCGCCGGTCATGGCAGCGCAACTGATACAGGCACTTTACAACATCATAGACAGTTTTTTTATCGGACGTTATTCTGAGGCGGGGCTTACGGCTCTCTCGATCATATATCCGGTGCAGTTGCTTATGATCGCCCTTGCGGTAGGAACAGGTGTAGGCATCAACACCCTGATCCCCCATTTCATGGGATTGGGACAAAAGAAAGAGGCAGAGGAAGTTGCCGGAACAGCAGCCTTGATCGGTCTGGGCAACTGGATCGCCTTTGCGACTGTCTGTTTTCTGATCATGCCGGGTTTTGCCAGACTATCGACCAACTCTGTGGAGGTCATCCGTCAGGTGGTGGTCTATGGGCGGATCGTCTGTCTTTTTAGTTTTGGACTGTTTTTAGAAAGTATGTGGACCAAAGTCTTGCAGGCAGAAGGGGATATGATGACACCTACGATCGCACAGATCTGTGGGGCGATCACCAACATCGTTTTGGATCCCTTACTCATTTTTGGCATGTTTGGTCTGCCGGAGTTAGGCATTGCAGGAGCCGCGATCGCGACGGTATGTGGTCAGATCGTTGCGGCACTTATTGTAATGACAAAAGGGTTTCGCAGATCCCCGGCACTACATACCTATCCGGCTTATATCCGCCGGATCTACACCTGTGGATTCCCAAATATCCTGATGCAGTCTGCCTACACCTTTTATATCTTTGGATTTAACATGATCCTAAAAGGCTTTTCAGACCAGGCGGTGACGGTGCTGGGACTTTACTACAAGTGGCAGTCGATCTTTTTTATCCCGCTTGGAGCCATGCAGACCTGTATTGTACCGGTATTGTCCTTCAATTATGCCTCGGCAAAATATGAACGCTGCAGGAAGACCCTTATGGATGCTCTTTTGCTGGGCATGGCTCTTATGGCGGTTGGAACCCTGTGTTTTGAGGCTGTACCGGGACAACTACTATCCTTCTTCTCCAGCGATCCACGTGTGATGGAGATTGGGATCGTAGCCTTTCGTATTATCGGGATCAGTTTTATACCCCTGGTTTCATCCCTTATCTTTCCGGTCTATTTTCAGGCGATTGGGGCACCCATCAAGAGTTCCGTTCTTACGATCGTCAGGACGGTAGTCCTCTTTGTACCTTTGGGTTGGATATTTGCACACTTTGGGTTAAATGCATTTTGGTTGACCTATCCTCTGACAGAGATTATTACCACAAGCACGGGCTATATTCTCTACCGAAGGCAGATGCGGGGACTGCCCCCTGCCACATAAGGCATGAAAAGATACCACTTAGGAAAAAGTTGTTGTGTTTTTTGATGAAAAAATTAGAATAAAGACAGAAAATATAGGTAAATGTGGTCAATTCGCATTACTTGAAAAGGAGAAAGGAAAAGTCATGGACAAAAAAGAATGGAAACAGGCAAAAAAAGCCTACAAAAAGGCAAAACACCGTGCTATCCGTCCTTGGAAGGGGATGAGTATCTTTTCGGCTGTCTTTGCGATCGTGTTTATCGCAGTCTTTATCATTTGTTCTACATTTGATAATACTTTGGCAGCGTTTTCAGGAGGGACTTTCTGGAAATTAGAAAACGAGGACGAGGATGCACAGTATTACACATCGGATTTTGATTCGGTAGAGGATATGGTGTCCTATGGTGATGCACTTTGTCAGCGCGTGGAAGAAGAAGGCGCAGCACTTCTTATGAACGAGAATAATGCACTTCCTTTGAAAGAAGGGGCAAAGGTCAGCACATTTTCAAATTCCAGTGTAAACATTGTTTATGGTGGAACAGGATCCGGAAACATTGATGCATCTTCCGCAGATACATGGAAGGATGCACTGGAGAATGCAGGATTTTCTGTAAACAGTGCATTGTGGGATTTTTATGAATCTGGCGATGGAGCTGAATATGCATCTGATAGAGGCGGAACTGTAACAACCACAGCGGCAACGACATCGGAAGTGCCGTGGGATGCATATACAGATGATGTCAAAGAGTCAGTGGAAGAGTATGATGATGCAGCACTTGTTATGATCTCCCGTGTGGGTGGCGAAGGTGCTGACCTGACTTATGATGGTGGAAACTATCTGTCTTTGGATGACAATGAGAAGGATATGCTGACAAATCTGGCACAGATGAAGGCAGATGGAAAATTACAGAAAATTATTCTTTTGATCAACTCTGCAAATGCCCTGCAGGTGGATTTCTTAAAGGATAATGCTTACGATATTGACGCAGTCCTTTGGATCGGTGATGTCGGTATCAGTGGTATCAATGCCGTCGCAGATATTCTGGCAGGAAATGTCAACCCGTCCGGAAGTCTGGTGGATACCTACTGCTATGATAATTATTCATCTCCGGCAATGGCTAACTTTACACCGGTTCAGTATGAAGGTTATGAAGAAGGACTGATCCCGGATAGTGCAGATACCTACATGATCTATCAGGAAGGTATCTACGTTGGATACAAGTATTATGAGACCAGATACGAAGATGTCGTTATGCAGACTGGTTCTGCCGGGGATTACACCTATAGCGATAATGTAGCTTTCCCGTTTGGTTACGGATTATCTTACACCACATTTACATACAGCAACTACAGCCTTTCTTATGATGAGGCAAATCACCAGTATATTGCAAAGGTCACGGTGACAAATACCGGAGACGTGGATGGTAAGGAAACCGTACAACTTTATGTACAGTCTCCATATACAACCTATGATGTGGAAAACAAAGTAGAAAAGGCATCGGTATCTCTGGTTGGCTTTGACAAGACGAAGGAACTGGAACCGGGCGAGTCTCAGGAACTTGAGATAGTCGTAGACGGCGCAGATATAGCATCTTACGATGCTTATGGTGCAGAGACCTACATTTTAGATGCAGGAACCTATTACTTTACAGCAGCAACAGATGCCCATAATGCCGTAAACAATATTTTGGCAGCTAAGGGCTACAGTACAGAGAATGGTATGGATGGACAGGGCGATGCAAGTCTTGTTGGTTCATGGAACAATCCGACACTGGATACTACAACTTATGCAGTTTCATCCAATGGAACAGAAATTACCAATCAGTTATCTGATGCGGATCTCAACCTCTACGAGGGAACAGAGCAGACAGTTACTTATCTCAGCCGTAGTGACTGGGAGGGAACCTGGCCAGCAGACACTGTAAAGATTGCACTGACTGATCAGTTGGTGGATGATCTGCAGTTGGTACAGTATGATGCATCAGATTATGACGAAGTGGATATGCCGACTTTGGGAGCAGATCAGGAACTGACCCTTTATGATATGATCGGTCTGGATTATGATGACCCACAGTGGGATGCCTTACTTGACCAGTTGACATTTGATGAGATGGTTTCTCTGATTGGAGATTCCTTCCACTGGACAATGCCGGTTGAATCTGTACAGGCACCGGGATCCCGTGATGAGAATGGTCCACAGGGGTTGACAGCATCCCTCTTTAATGCAGATTCTTCTGAGATGGCTGCAACAGCATTTACATCAGAGGATGTTATGGCTGCAACCTTTAATCGTGATCTTATGACAGAGATTGGTATGGTGATAGGTAATGACTGCTTATCTGCAAATGTGGCTGTACTGTATGGACCTGGAAATAATATTCATCGTACACCTTTTGGCGGACGTAACTTTGAATATTATTCGGAAGATGGTTTCCTGTCCGGAGAAATGTCCCTCTATGAGGTGGCAGCCATCGAGGCTAAGGGTGTGCACGTGGTTATGAAGCATTTTGCTCTCAATGATTGCGAGCAGGACCGTATCGGACTGGGCGTATGGCTTTCTGAGCAGACCGCCAGAGAACTTTATCTGAAAGCATTCCAGGCACCGATTGAAGAAGGCAATGGCGGTGGAGTCATGGTGGCGTACACACGTTGGGGCGCTATCTGGTCCGGTGGAAACAAGGGCTTGATGACTGGAATCCTACGTAATGAGTGGGGCAGTCAGGGACTTACGATCACAGATAATGTTCTGACTAAGTATGTCAACGGTGTGGATGGCATTATGGCTGGTGGTATTTCTACTTTTGATGCCATGCTTCCATATATTACTAACCAGCTGCCGGAATACGAAAATGACGCGGTAGTGGTAAGCGCGATGCGTGAGGCCTGCCATCATAACTTATATGCACTGGCAAATTCAGTTGCTATGAATGGCATTGGTGAGAATACCACGGTCAAGGCTGTAGAATTGCAGCTGGTGAAGATTGTAAGGATCGTTATGATCGTCTTTGTCCTTTTGTTTGTGGTATCCTTGATACTCTTTATCAAGAAGAAAAAAGGATTTAAAAAGAGCGATGCCTATGCTGCATTTCAGGAAGCAAAGAAGGCGCGCAAGCAAAAATAAAAAAACAAAGCATGCAATATAAAAGAGGAGCGGCTGCCGGTATGAGGCGGCCGCTTTTTCTGCAATAGAGGACATTCGGCTGCTTGCTTATTTTGAAAAAATCGTGCATTATATAGAAAAGAAAGAGGGAAGGAAAGAGGTTGGAACATGTATCGGATCGCAGTGGTAGAGGATGAAGAACAGTACAGACAGGAAGTATGTCAGTATATCCAAAAATACCAGACAGAACATCAACTGGAGTGTATGATCGCAACCTATACAGACGGGCAGGAGATTGTGGACGACAGGAATGCTCACTATGATATTATCTTTTTTGACATCGAAATGGCGCAGTTGAATGGCATGGATGCAGCCAAGGAGATCCGCAGGCGTGATGGGGATGTTGTCATGGTCTTTATCACCAATATGGCCCAGTATGCCATCGAGGGTTATGAGGTGGGTGCGTTGGATTTTGTCCTAAAACCCATTGATTATTATGGATTTTCCTTTCGCCTGGAGCGTGCTATCAGTCGGGTACACGGCAGACGTGACAATCTGGAATTTGCCATCACTACACAGGGAGGGATAAAAAAACTTAACTCCAATGACATTTATTATGTAGAGATCGAAAACCGTTTTTTGCACTATTATACAGCAGAGGGGGACTTTGCCCAACGCGGCACCCTACAGAGCGCGGAGGAGATGTTTCGGGACTATCATTTTGTAAAATGTAATCACTGGTATCTGGTAAACCTCAAATATGTGACAGAGATTGAGGATAACATTGTATATGTGGCAGGTTCTAGATTGGAGATCAGTCGGCGCAACCGGGCACATTTTTTAAAGGAAGTGACGGATTATATCGGAGGAGGTTTCTAGGATGGAATTTTTATCTTATGCGAATCTGTTGGAACAGTTCTTTGTGGCCTTTTCCGGTCTTGTTTATCTTTTGCCCTTGCAAAAAAGAGAACCCATGGAACTTCGGATGGCAGTGTGTTTATCAATAGGGGGGATCTGCATGATCGGACCGGCTCTGGTTCTTCCGGAGATGCCGGGGACGGTGATTTTTCTTGTGGCGTGGGATCTGCTGGTAATGAGTCTTGCAGTCTATGCCTGCGCGCATATCAAAAAAAATGCTGCCTTCTATGTTGCCATCTGGTCAGTGATCACTCCACAATTTTTTTTGAATTTCTGGCATGTGCTTTATGATTTTTTGACCGGCAGGCCGCAGGGAGACTTGCATTATCTGCCATGGGTGCTGGGTTTTTGCGTACTGGGACTTTTGATCGTGGCACTGACAACGGCAAGGCGAATGCCGGAAAATGGAAAATATTACATTGGCCCACGTCAGATGACGGCAGCGGTATTTTTCCTGCTTGTGTTTGAAATGCTGGATCAGATGATGCGGACAGAACATTTTGGCAGATACAATTTGATGAATTATGTAGTACTTCTGGTTGTACAGTTGTATTGTGTATCCCTGCTTTTTATCCAGTCTGAGTTGTTTAAAAAGAGTGCCCTGGAAAAGGAACTTTTCACCATGAACATGCTGATGAAGCAGCAGGAAGAGCAGTATGAGATCACGCGCGACAATATTGATATGATCAATCAGAAATGCCATGATCTCAAACATCAGGTCAGGGCTTTGCGGGGGCTTGCCGATGATGAGAGCAAGGAACGTTACCTGAAGGAGTTAGAGCAGTCTGTCGAGATCTATGGTGCCATCGTAAAGACCGGCAATGATGTACTGGATACTATACTGACGGAGAAGAGCCTTTCCTGTCAGGCCAAGGGCATCAAGATCAATTGTGTTGCAGATGGAGGGAAACTGGAATTTGTGGATCCGGTAGATCTATATGGCATTTTGGGCAATGCTGTGGATAATGCCATGGAGGCGGTGGAAAAAATAGACGATTCCAGAATGCGGCTGATCGATATATCCATATTTTCCAGAGACCGTTTTCTGGTTATCAATGTTACGAACCCTATGAGCGGAGAGGTGAAATTAAAAAACGGACTGCCGGTTTCTACCAAGCCGCACAATGGCTATCATGGATATGGACTCCGCAGTATCCGACATAGTTTGTCACGATATGATGGTACTATGAGTGTGAATGTATTCGGGCATGTTTTTGCTCTCAAGATGTTACTGCCACTGCCGTAAGCAAGAGGCAGACCACTTAGGAAATGGGGATGACCACTTATGGAGGAGCGGTTGTTATTTGGATGAATGCTGTATAAAATATCCTTATATCATGATACTTTGAGTCATGGAATTTCTATGACGTAAAAGCCTGGAAGTAAAGGAGTTTGCAGTATGAGACAGATTATTTCCCTAAACTCGGATTGGAAATTTTCTATAAAAGACCAGCCAGCCATTCCTGTTGATGTTCCGCATACCTGGAATGCTATCGACGGACAGGATGGTGGCAACGATTATTACCGTGGTATCGGCACTTACGAAAAGACTTTTGCAAAGCCTGACTTTGATACAGAGACACAGGACGTGTATCTGGAATTTTGCGGTGTCAATGCGACGGCTACCGTCTTATTGAACGGTCAAAAAGTTGCTTCTCATGACGGCGGCTATTCTACATTTCGTGCTAATGTGACAGCACTTTTGCAGGAGGAAAACGACCTCTGCGTAGCGGTGGATAACACAGTCAACACGAGAGTCTATCCACAGAAAGCAGATTTCACCTTTTACGGTGGTATCTATCGTGATGTCAATCTGCTGGTGGTATCCAAGAATCATTTTGAATTAGATTATTACGGTATGTCCGGCATGCAGATCACACCGGAAGTAAAGGGCGATGCCGCAGATGTCAACATGGAATCCTATGTGTATCTGGAGGAGGGTGCAGATGCCTCTGATTACACAGTAGAACTTTCCATTTTAGACCATGCGGGACAGGTTGTCTTAAAAGAGGAAGTCGCTCTTTCTGATTTTACTTTTGACCAGGCTCGTTTTGGTGCGATCGCAGACGAAAACCAGCTCAAGGGCAAGGGGCGTGCCGCAGACCTTGTGGCAGATGTCAGAGTGGATCTTTCCCATACAGCAGGAAAGGCTGCATCTTATGTATTCCATATGGACCAGCCACATTTGTGGAAGGGCGTGGCTGACCCGTATTTATATATCGCTAAGGCAAGCCTGCTTTGCCATGGAAAATCCATAGACGAGATCACCCAGCGTTTTGGTGTGCGTTCCTTTGCCGTATATCCGGATAAGGGATTTTATCTGAACGGTAAGCCTTATCCGCTCCATGGCGTTTCCCGGCATCAGGATTTCAAGGGCATTGGCAATGCCATTCCAAAAGAACAGCACAAGCGTGACATGGAACTGATCAAGGAGATTGGAGCCAATACCGTGCGTCTGGCACATTATCAGCACGATCAGTATTTCTACGATCTGTGCGATGAGGAGGGTATGGTCGTATGGGCTGAGATTCCATATATTTCAGAACATATCCCATCCGCCCGTGCCAACACGATCACACAGATGCGTGAATTGATCTTACAGAACTACAATCATGCATGTATCGTGACCTGGGGACTTTCCAATGAGATCACGATCTCTACCAAAAATAAAAAGGACATGTTAGACAACCATCATGTCTTGAATGATCTTTGCCATAACATGGATGCGACAAGAAAGACCGTGCTTGCCTGCTATGCTATGTGCAATCCGTTTGGCAAGGTCGTACATATCTCCGATATTGTGAGTTACAACCTCTATCTGGGATGGTATGTGCCGGGCTTGTTCCTAAACGATATTTTCTTTGCTATCTTCCATACCAGATATCCGAAGCGTGTCTTGGGTTATTCTGAGTATGGTGCAGAGGGTATGCCGAATCTCCATAGCGAACATCCGCACAGAGGAGATCATACGGAGGAATATCAGGCAAGATATCATGAATACATGGTACGCTGTTTTGCCAGATTCCCATGGCTTTGGGCAACCCATGTGTGGAACATGTTTGATTTTGCGGCAGATGCCAGAGATCAGGGCGGTGAGCCGGGCATGAACCACAAGGGATTGGTGACTTTTGACCGCCAGACCAAAAAGGATTCCTTCTATCTTTACAAGTCATACTGGAATGCAGAGCCTATGGTTCATATTTGCAGCAAGCGGTTTGTAGACCGTAAAAAGAATCGCATCACGGTCAAGGCATATTCCAACCAGCCGAGCCTGCAATTCTACTGCAACGGAGAACTGGTTGCGACCAAAGAGGCTGACCATGTCTTTACCTGCAAGATCGACTTGAAAGACGGAGAAAACGAGATCCGTGTGGTAGCAGGAGATCTGGAAGATAAGGCGACCTTTGTACGCACAGACATGCCGGCAAATTACAAACTTTCAAAGAAGCGTTCTAAGAGCGCCAACTGGGTATAGAAAAGATATTGATTTAAGGAGGTTTTTTCATGAGTGAAAAACAAGGTGTGGAAACAAAAGGGATGAATCGCGCAAAACCATATCAACTGGTATTGTTTCCTCTGAACAATGGTGCTACCAATGTCTACTATGTATTGGTGCTTTCTTATATTGCTACATTCGGTTCTAATGTGCTCTCGCTGGGGCTGATGTTTGCGTCCATCATGGTAACGGCGATGCGTCTTTGCGATGCTATTACAGATCCGATCATTGGTGCTTTGATCGACCGAACCAATGGCAAGTTCGGAAAGTTCCGTCCCTTTATGGTGATTGGAAACCTGATCATGGCAGTCAGCATCATCTTGCTTTACATTGTTACGCCGTATATTCCAGCAAATATGATGCCGCTGCGTTATGTGGTCTTTGTACTTTTGTATTTTGTATGGGTTATCGGATATACCTTCCAGACATCCTGTACCAGATCCGGACAGACTGTCCTTACCAACGATCCAAAACAGCGTCCGCTCTTTACTATCTTCAATACGGTAGGATCTTTAGTGGGTATGGGTGTGATGCAGTTCGTTGCACCGATCCTGCGTGCCAACGTTGCGGATTATTCCAGCGCAGACTTTTACCGCGTGCTGACACCGATCGGTGTTGTTATTTCGATCGTATTGACCCTGCTTGCCGTGATTGGTATCTGGGAAAAGGATCAGCCGAAGTACTTTGGCGTCGGTGGTGAAAAGCAGAAAAAGGTCAAGATGTCCGAGTACATCGAGATCATCAAGAACAACAAGCCAATGCAGCGCCTGATGATCGCCGGAGCCGGATGCAAACTGGCGCTTTCCATCGCGACCAATACAACAGTTCTGTGTATGCTTTACGGTTGTATGATGGGCAATTATGACAGCCTCTACCTGCCGATGATGATCTTAGGTTATGTAGCGAGCGTGCCGTTCTTCCTCTTGACCGTCCGTACTTCCCAGAAGAAGGGGCAGAAGGCATCCTTAGTCCGTTATGTATCCGTGGCACTGATCTGCTATGTGGGCGTACTGGCACTCCTCTTATTGTGGAACCCGTCAAACGGCATGAATCTGGTATTCCCGAGTGTCAACGTATATACCATTCTCTTTATCATCTGCTTTGGTGTGGGTTATGGTGCTTACTATGCAACCGCCGATATGCCGATCCCGATGGTGGCGGATTGTTCCGACTACGAGACCTATCGTTCCGGAAAATACATTCCGGGTATCATGGGAACTCTCTTCTCACTGGTTGATAAGTTAGTATCCTCTCTGGCAGCAACGGTTGTAGGTATTGCTGTAGGTCTGATCGGACTTTCCAATCTGCCGACTGCGGATACGCCATATTCGCCGGGTATGAACTGGGTAGTCATCGTTCTTTTCTGCCTGATCCCAATGATCGCCTGGACAGTGACCCTGATCGCTATGAAGGGATATTCTCTGACCGGAGATCGTATGAAAGAGATCCAGGAAGTGAATGCCAAGCGTAAGGAAGCCATCGCAGAAGGCATGACCTTGGAAGAAGCAATGGAAAAATACAAATAAATTTCATAAATACCCCCTTGCGAGTGCAAGGGGGTATTTTGTATATTAGAAATAGAAAATATTGGGACAAAAGAGGTGGGAAGATGGAGACATTTGACTTTTATTTTTTTACGTTGACAGCGACACAGATGATGACTTGCTTGAAATGGCTGCAACTGGCAGGTATTTTTATTCCGGTTATCAGCATAGTTGTCCTGTTACAAAAGGAGCAAAGCAAGGGGGCAACCTATCTCATGCTTGCCAATGCAGCATGTTCCATTGTCAACTGTGCTTATCTTATGATACTGGAAATGGAAAATTCACAGGCTCTTACTACGGCATATAGGATAGAATATGTGGGGATTTCCCTTTTTTTCTTCTTCTTTATACTCTTTATGATGGAATACCAGCATATGCGCTTTTCCCGTATTGTCTCCATAGGCTGGCCGTTGTTTGAAGTTATTGAGGTTCCGCAGATGTGGATCCGGTCTTCAGCACAGGTGTCCCTCAGTGACGAGGTCAAAGAGGTGGTGCAGAGTGTGCAGGGAGCATCGGATACGGTCACAAGCAATGTGGCTGTAGACGGCGACAGTGTAGTGACGAGCGTACAGAATGGCGGACAGGCAGTGGGAGGCATGGGAAAGCAGTGGATGGGAGATGTCCATATTTCCATGGATGAGCGTCTGGGTATGTACAAGGTCAATATGGACGGCGGTCTTCTGTATTATGTCCGCTATGGGCTGATCGCCTTTATGCTGGCTTTTTTGTTTGTTTATACGCTATGTCGTTTTATCAAGACCCCAAACAAGACAGAACGCCACAATCTTTTACACCTGATGCTGGCTCAGGGATTTTTGTTCCTTATGCTGGGAGTCTCCCAACTGGCTGATATTCCATTTGATATCCTCCCGATCGCATCTGCTTTTGTGATCTGCATTATGACCCTCAGCGTTATGGTGGGCGAATTTTTCACGGTGACGGATCAGGGGCGCAACTGGGTATTTGAACATACCAACGATGTTTTTTTGATCGCGGATGATGCATACGGATATCTGGATGCCAACCGCTATGCCAAGAAACTTTTTCCGGTACTTCGCTCTTATCACAAGAATCAGGCTTTGCCGGAATCAGTCCTAAGTCTTTTTCAGACAGAGGGGGATGAGGTGGAACTGGACGGTCGTTTCTATGAAAGACGTCTGGCGACCCTCTATCAAAATGAAAAAAGAAAAAAGAAGGTCGCAGGTTACAGCCTCATCCTGGTCGATGTGACCAAGCAACGGCAACTGGTCCAAGAGGCAGAAGCAGCCAATGAGGCAAAGTCTGCCTTTCTTTCCAATATGTCCCATGAGATCCGTACGCCTATGAATGCTATTGTGGGAATGACGGAGATCATGCTGCGAGGCGATGTTACAGAGGAGCAGGAGGAGTATCTTTCCAATATCAAGGTATCCGGGGATGCTCTTTTGAATATCATCAATGATATCTTAGATTTTTCCAAGATCGAATCCGGTAAGATGGAATTGGTGGAGGAAAATTATGCCCCTATGTCTATGATCAGCGATTTGGGTATTATGTTTTTGACCCGTATTGGGGAAAAGAATGTGGAACTTCTCTATGATATTGATCCGACTTTACCAAAGACTTTGTATGGGGATGGCCTGCGTGTGCGGCAGGTTATCATCAATATTTTAAATAATGCCGTCAAGTTCACGGACGAGGGCTATGTGAAACTTTCCATCCGGGTGGAAGAACGCAATGAGCAGGATCTGGTCTTGGCAGTCAGTATCAGGGACAGCGGCTCCGGTATCCGTGAGGAAGACCAGAAGAAACTCTTCCAGTCCTTCTCACAGGTGGATAGTCATAAGAATCACTCCAAGGAAGGAACCGGATTGGGACTTGCCATTTGCCGTCAATTGGTAGAGATGATGGGTGGGCAGATTGGCGTCAGGAGTACCTATGGGCAGGGCAGTGAGTTCTACTTCACCATCCGCCAAAAGATCGCAGAGAAGGCACCTGCTGCCAGTCTGCCGGAGGAAAAAAGGAACTTGCAGATCGGTGGAGTTTTTGCTAACACATACATGCAGGAGAATTTTGATCGTCTGGTTCGTGCCTATGGCATGGAGCCGATTGCTCCGGATGTCATGGAAAAAGAGCACCCACATGTAGATTTCTTCTTTACGGATGCCTTGGTCTATGAAGAACATAAAGATGCCATCCATGGCTCCCTGTTGGGCGATAAGCAGATCTGCGTTCTGCAAGATCCGGTGCAGGAGACCTTGCGTGATGCCAAGGTCATGGTCATGAACAAACCGCTCTATTCCCTCAATTTCTGTCAGGCGATCCGCAGAGAGGGGCAGGTGACCTATGCCGGCACATCCGAAGTTTTGAATTTCAAGGCACCGGATGCCAAGATCCTTCTGGTGGATGACAATAAGATGAACTTAAAGGTTGCTATCGGTCTGCTGGCACCATTGCAGATGCAGATCGATACGGCAGAAAATGGCAAGCAGGCACTGGAAATGCTGGAGGCACATATTTACGATCTGGTCTTTATGGATCATATGATGCCGGTCATGGATGGAGTGGAGGCGACCCGGCTTTTGCGTGAAAAGGAAAAGGGCGGTCAGGAGCATGAGATCGTGATCGCGCTGACAGCGGATGCCATGAGCGGCGCAAAAGAAGAATTCGTGGCGGCAGGCATGGATGATTTTGTAGCCAAGCCGATCGAGGTCAAAGAGATCTGTGGCAAGTTAAAACTCTATCTGCCAGCAGACAAGATCATAAAAACAGAAGAGGTTCTCGTGGCAGAGCAGGACGAAGAAGACCTGCCGGTCATTGAAGGACTCAATGTGGAAGAAGGCGTACATTATTCGGGAGGCAGGGAACTTTTCCTGAACCTTTTGGGCGATTACTACAAACTGATCGATACCAAGACAAAGAAAATGCAGCAATGTCTGGCAGACGGTATGATCCGTGATCTGACCATAGAAGTCCATGCCCTAAAGAATACCTCCCGCATGATTGGGGCAGACCGTCTGTCCGGGCTTTTCAAGGAAATGGAGGATCTGGGCAATGCCAATGACCGAAAAGGACTTGAAGAAAGACTGCCGGAAGTATTAGAATTATATACAAGTTATAAAGAAGTCCTGCGTCCTTATGGAAGTCTGGATGAGGCAGATTTACAAGAGACCTCAAAAGAAGAACTCTGCCGTATCTTAGGGCAGATGGCAGATGCCATGGACGACTTTGACCTGGATGGCGTGGACGTGGCCATGGCTGACTTAGAGCAGTATCGTATGCCGGAGGAAGTATCAGAGGATATGGATGCACTGCGGGCAGCGGTAGCGGATGTTGCCATGGAAGAAGTTATGGATCTCTGTCATGCTATGGTGGATAAGTTGGGGCAACAAAGAAAAGTAAGTGGAGAAAATGATGAAGGAAAAATATAAGATTTTGATCGTATCAGAGGTACAGGGATATATTATCATGTCTCTCAAGGATAAGATAAAAGAGGAGGGCTATGACGTGAGCGTGGTTGAGCCGGATGTGGCGCAGATCTCTGCCGTGCGGGATACCATCGGTGCCTATCTGATCTATGGATCGGATGGGATCGGAGATATGCAGCAGGCGCTGATCTATCTCAAGGATCAATCAGCGGAACGCGATATTCCCATCTTTACCGTGGGGAGCAGTGAGGAAAATGATGCTATTGGGCGTGTGATTTCAAGGCATCTGATCCGTCAGTTTTTTGAGCGTCCTGTCAATGTCAATGAACTGGTAGAGACCATAGATACCTATATCGCCAAGTTTGGCGCTCAGCACAAGAAGAAAGTCCTAGTGGTAGATGATTCTGGAGCCATGCTTCGCAATGTCAAGGGCTGGTTGGAAGACCGATATCAGGTTATCCTTGCTAATTCCGGTGCTATGGCGATCAAATACTTAGCAACCAATCGACCGGATCTGGTACTTTTAGATTACGAGATGCCGGTAGTGGACGGCAGACAGGTCTTGCAGATGATCCGTACAGAGACGGAATTCTCCGATGTACCGGTTATTTTTTTGACAAGTAAGGATGACAGGGAAAGTGTGATGCAGGTCATGGCACTCAAGCCGGAAGGCTACCTGCTCAAGACCATGGAACCTGCAAAGATCATCGCTGAAGTCGATGGATTCTTTGAACGCCAGAAGGCAAAGTTATTTGATTAAATGATCTCTTCTACATAGAGATCCAGACGTTCGGAAAGATCTATAAATTCTCCGCTTTCTAATTGAATAAGGGGGCGGAGAAGTTTTTTTGTGTCGATCATGCTGATCTTACCTTGGGAATTGTCGCTCAGCCGCACGCTGTTTCCGATATAGGTGGAGGCGATGTGTTCCAGAAAAGTCAAGATGAACTTTGGGTTGTATTCACGCAGACCATTGCTTTCGAACAGGGCGATCACTTCAAAAGGACAGACGGCAGAACGATAGCATCTGTCTGAGGTCAGGGCGTCGTAAACATCTGCGATGGCTACAATGGAGGCAAAAGTATCAATACGTTCTCCGAGCAGACCGAAAGGGTAGCCCTTTCCGTCGAAACGTTCATGGTGCATGAGGGCTGTATTCTTGATGCGTTTATCGATGCGTTCTTCTTCCAGCATGCGGTATCCGAGTATGGTATGAGTCTTCATGATTTCATATTCTTCTGCTGTCAGCCGATCAGGCTTGCCCAGGATCTCATCCGGGATCTCTACTTTGCCGATGTCGTGCAAAAGTCCGCATAGTGTTAAAACATCAAGATTTGCTTCGTCCATTCCTGACCAGACACCGATCAGGCGGGAAATAACGGCAACATTGATGCTGTGTACATAGGTAGAATCGTCCAGATCCCGCATATTGTGCAGCATATCCAGCAAGGAAAAAGATGCACGGTTGTGATCGAAAAGCGCTAAGGTGTCTTGTAGCAACCGATCTGTATTCAGGTGAATATCGCCTTGGGCAAATCGAGTAATTTCATCCCGAAAAATACTGGCACTTTGGGTGTAGTCTTTCCGGAATTCCACAAAAGCTTCACTCTGGCGGATACGTCGCGCGTAAGATGTCTCGCCTTGATCTTCCTTCTCAGAAGAAACTGGGGAGATCTCGTTTGGCAATATGGTAGCAGATGTGACATGATAATACTTCATGTGTTGGATCATCTGCTGGCTTAAAATAGAGCCTCTGGTAACAATCAGTTGTCCACGGGGCGTAAAGACATCAGCCGCAACGATCATGCCGGATTGTAATTCGTTCAGTGGATAAGTAACCATGGTAAGTTCCTTTGCTTTATCTCGTATCTATCATTTTAGTTATGAAGGAATTATAACATGTTTTTCTCTTTAATAAAACATTAACAAAAGTAAAATATTTGTGCAATACTTGCGCTCTATGATAGCACCTGTAACAAAGAAAGAAAAAACTTGAAAATAGAAAAGGAGCAGGATGATCATGAGTAGAAAATATTTAGTAACAGGAGCAGCAGGTTTTTTGGGAAGTACGGTATGCAGACAGTTGGTAGAGCAGGGGGCAGATGTCAGAGCCTTTGTTCTTCCAAATGATCCGGCAGCAAAATACATCCCGGAGGAAGTCGAAGTGGTAGAAGGAGATCTGTGTGACAAGAAATCCTTAGAACCTTTCTTTGCAGTAGAAGAGAGCGTACACACCGTAGTCCTTCATGTGGCAAGCATGGTAACGACCAATGCGGATTACAGCAAGAAACTGGTCGATGTCAATGTGGGCGGCACCAAGAATATCATTGCCAAGTGCTTAGAGCATAAAGAATGTGACAAACTTGTCTATGTCAGCAGCACCGGGGCCATCCCGGAAGTACCAAAGGGAAATAAGATCCGCGAGGTCAAAAAGTTTGACCCGGATCAGGTCGTAGGCTGGTATTCCAGAACCAAGGCAATGGCAACACAGGCAGTCTTGGATGCCGTTACGGAAAAAGGTTTAAATGCCTGCGTGGTTCATCCAAGCGGTATCTTGGGTCCAAACGATTTCTCCATCAGTGAGACGACCGGAACCATTATTCGCATTATCAACGGAGATATGCCGATGGGCATGGAGGGATCCTTTAATCTGTGTGATGTCAGAGACTTAGCAGAAGGCGTGATCTCTGCTGCGGACAAGGGCGTGGCAGGCGAGTGCTATATCCTTGGAAACGAGGAAGTGACCATGCGCCAGTTGAGTGATATGATCGCATCCGAGACTGGCTGCACACCAATCAAGCATTTTCTTCCATTGTCAGTGGCAAAGGGTATAGCAAAGATCGCAGAAAAGACAGCAGGTATATCCGGAAAGAAGCCGGTCATGACCTCTTTTGCCGTCTATAATCTGGAGAGAAACAATGCCTTTGATTACAGCAAGGCAAAGAAAGTCTTAGGCTATCATACCCGTCCGTATACCGAGACCATCCGTGATGAGGTACGCTGGTTGCAGCAGGAAGGCAGGATCAAGATC
>CAVLBP010000002.1:0-28800 GCA_963661325.1 bacterium | reverse complement strand
CAAAAAATATATAAAAAATTTCGGGGGGGGGCAAACTATATCATTAAATATTCATATAATAGTTGAAATATCTGACAATAAATGCTAATATTTTCGTGGAATTAAGTATTTTAAGAAGGACAGCAGAGGCTAGAATTTTATTGCTTCGACAGAAGCATTTCTATAAAAGGAAGCACGGGAGGATATGGCATGAAAGACGTGACGATTTCGCAGGAAATGATGGAAATGTTGGGGGATTCCAAGAAAGTAGATGGAAAATACGATTCTGCTAAGGAGGAGGAAAAGGAGATTTTCCTCTTTTTTGAGCGCACGGCAGAACTTTTTTCATCCTGCATGAATGATTATCTTTATGTCTGGGATATTGCAAATGATGTCTATTATATTACAGAGAGAGCCACAGAACGATTTGATATTCCGTCCAATATTTTTCGGAATGTTCTTGAAGAACACAAGAGAATTGTTTATCCGGATGATTATGACAGTCTTATGGCAGATGTAGGAGAAGTGATCAGCGGACGCAAATCATGGCACAATCTCCGTTATCGCTGGATGAGCCCGAATCATGAGCCGATCTGGATCAATTGTCAAGGTCGAAGCATCCATTCGGAGGACGGCAGGGTTCTTTTGATGGTCGGGTGTATCAATGAGATCGGAGAAAAGAAAAAAGCGGACAATGTCAGCGGACTTCTGGGTGAAGTGACCTTTCAGGATCAGTTGCGGCAGTTCCGGGAATTACCCAGATGTTATATTCTTCGCCTGGGGATTGATGATTTTAAGAATATTAATGAGACACTGGGGATTGCCTATGGTGATCACGTGCTTTTTGATGTGGCAACCTGTATTACGGATTGCCTGCAGCCGGGGCAGTTTGTCTATCGCATGACATCGGATGAGTTTGTGATCTTTGATCTGCTCAGTCAGTCTCGCAAGGAGGTTAATACCCTTTATCAGTTGATACGGCGTCAGGTGGCAAATCATATCAGGAGCCATGAGTATGAAGCAATATACACCTTGTCCTGTGGCGTGGTTTCTTATGACGACCTGAAAGTGTTGGACTATGAACAGATTACAAAATTGTCCCAGTTTGCCCTGAGTCTTGCCAAAGAAAAGGGGAAAAATCAGATAGCCTGGTTTGACCGGGATGCCTATGATAATTTTGTTGCAAACCGTCAGCTGACCCGGAATCTCAGAAAAGCGGTTTCCCGGGCCTATGAGGGATTTGAGTTGTACTTCCAGCCGATCATGCAGGCGGGGACGGAGGAGATATTTGCAGCAGAGGCACTTCTGCGCTACCGCAATGAGCAGGGAGAGCCGGTTCCACCTTACCGATTTATCGATCAATTGGAGGAAAGCGGTCTGATTGTTCCGGTTGGCAGATGGATCATAGATACGGCACTTCAGGTTTGTGTTGAATGCCAGAAGATCAAGCCGGATATGAAAGTCAGTATCAATTTTTCCTACGTACAGATTCTGAAGAGTCCGGTTTATGAGGATCTGACCGGTGCTATCGAGAGGTATCAGCTGAAGCCGGAAAGTGTCATCGTGGAACTGACAGAGAGTGGCTATCTGGCTCGTAATCCGCTGGTTACCAAGTTGTGGCAGAAACTGAGAGACTATGGTGTCCAGATGGCGCTGGACGATTTTGGAACGGGTTACTCTAATCTGATCAATTTGTCCCAGATGCAGCCGGATATTTTGAAGATCGATCGTGAGTTTACCTATAAGGCTTTAAACAGTGATTACGAGCATCAACTTTTAAAGCAGATCATAGAAATGGTACATAGTCTGAATATCAAAGAGGTGGTAGAAGGAATCGAGGAAAAAGAGGAATTGGATCGTATTACTGCGATGGGACCGGATTATATTCAAGGTTACTATTACAGCAAACCTTGTCCGGTGGGAGAATTTATGGACAAATTTATGGGGCGGTTTGCAGAGGCAGATTAAAATAAGGAAAGGGCTTAGATGAGAGTGGTTTCTAAGCCCATTTTCTTGTATTATGGCAGGAAAATCTTGATTTTAAAGATGTAAAAATTTATAATTGTACGAATGAAAGGCGTGTATAGAAAAAGCATTTACGCGCACACTATATTGACAGCAAATACAAAACAAAAGGAAGATTGTGATATGTGTGGAATAAGCGGATTTATTGGACGAACTAAAGAGGACAGAGATCGTGAGGCAATCCTGAAAACTATGATGGACAAGATTGCCCATCGTGGACCGGATCAGGAGGGGATGTATGTCAATGATCAGGTGGCTCTTGGCTTTCGCCGACTGAGCATCATTGATCTGGATCATGGAATGCAGCCCATGTTTAATGAGACAGGGGATGTTGTCATTGTCTTTAACGGTGAGATCTACAATCATCTGGAACTGCGCGAGGATCTGATCGCCAAGGGTCATGTCTTTGCCAACAATGCAGATACAGAGAGCCTGATCCATGGCTATGAGGAGTATGGTGTTGACCTGCTCTCCAAGGTGCGTGGTATGTTTGCTTTTGTGATCTATGATATGAAAAAGGATCTGGTATTTGCCGCAAGAGATTTCTTTGGTATCAAGCCGTTTTATTATGCGAAACAGGATGGAAATCTGGTATTTTCCTCCGAGATCAAGAGTATTCTGGCATACCCAGACATCAAGCGTGAGGTCAATGAGGCTGCTTTAGAGCAGTATATGTCTTTCCAGTATTCCGTATTGCCGGAGACTTTCTTTAAGGGGATCTTCAAGTTGCCGGCAGGACATTATATGCTCATGCAAGACGGCGAGATCGAGATCCATCAGTATTACGATCCGCTCATGCAGCCGGCGAAAGAACCGGAGTCTTTGGAGAAGACCGTAAATGAGATCGAAGAGATCGTGCATGAGTCTACCATGGCGCACATGATCGCAGATGTAGAGGTCGGCGCTTCTCTTTCCAGTGGCGTGGATTCCAGTTATCTGGTAGCAGAGTTCCCGGGAGAAAAGACTTATACCGTCGGGTTTTTGGATAAAGAGAGCAAGTACAACGAGATCCGTTATGCAGAGAGCCTGACGGCAGAACTCGGAAAAAAGAATATCAATAAGACAATCAGTGCGGATGAGTATTTTGACAGCATTCCGAAGGTTATGTATTACATGGATGAGCCTTTGGCAGATCCGGCATGTATCGCACTTTATTTTGTAGACGAGTTGGCAGCAAAGGACATTAAAGTTGTGCTTTCCGGTGAAGGCGCAGACGAATTTTTCGGAGGCTACAATATCTATCATGAACCTTTGTCTTTGGCTGGCTATCAGAAACTGCCATTGGGACTTCGCAAGGGGCTGGCATCCTTTGTCAGGAAACTGCCGGATTTCAAGGGCAAGAACTTTATCATCCGTGGAAGCAAGAGCGTGGAAGATCGCTTTATCGGCAATGCCAATCTTTTCTCTGTGGAGGAACGTGAGAAGATCTTACAGACCAAACTGACACATGTGACGCCACAGGAATTGACGGCACCTTACTATGAAAAGTGCAAGGGCTTGAATGACATTGCCAAGATGCAGTATATTGACATGAACTTCTGGCTGCAGGGAGATATCCTTCTGAAAGCAGACAAGATGAGTATGGCACATTCTTTGGAGGCGCGTGTTCCGTATCTTGACATCAAGGTATTTGAATACATAAAGAATCTGCCGATCGATTACCGCGTGACAGACCAAGCCACCAAGAGAGCCTTCCGTATTGCGGCAAAACGTCATTTGCCGGAATCAACGGCAAATAAAAAGAAACTGGGATTCCCGGTTCCGATCCGTGTATGGTTAAAGGAAGATAAATATTTCAACAGAATCAGGGATGCTTTTGTGTCACCGGTTGCAAGACAGTATTTTGATCAGGCAATGCTGATGCAGCTGCTGGAGGATCATAAGTCCGGAAAGGCTGACAATAGCCGCAAGATCTGGGCGGTCTATGTATTCTTAGTATGGCACAAGATCTATATTGAGTCTGATGAGGTGGCAATTCCGGCATAAGATAGAGTGATAAAATAAAAGACCCGACAATCTGTCAGAAGTGCTATGGCGCTGACAGACTGTCGGGTCTTGTCTATGGCGAAAATACTACTTATCCAATGCGGTAGTTTTCAACCTCCTGCATGAGGGCATGGTCTTTGGCAGATGGCGTGAAAGTGACCTGCAGATATGTGCCGTCATTTTGGTATTCTGTCTTTGTGACCTCCCCAGCCTCCGAAATCTTGTGCACGAGAGCCCCCTGGTTGTAAGGAATCAAAAGTTCCATGGCCACAGGCTTGCCAAAGAGATTGGATACGATCAGGTCAGCAAGGGCATCCACGCCAAGGCCAGCACCGGCTGCCATGTGGATGTGATTTCCGGTAACGATCGGCAGTTCATCGGCAAACTGGGGCAGGCGGTCTGCCTTGTTGTAGGCGATGATCATAGGAATATCACCGGCACCCAGGTCATTTAAGGTATCCTGGGTCACACGCATATGCTCACGATAATAAGGATCCGATACATCCACTACCTGTAGTAAAAGGTCGGCACCGATCGCTTCCTCCAAGGTGGAACGGAAGGCATCGATCAGATGGTGGGGCAGTTTGTTGATAAATCCTACAGTATCGGACAGATAAAAGGCGGGTTTGCCGGGAATGGTGATCTTTCGTACCGTGGTATCCAGAGTGGCAAAGAGCATATCTTCCTGCAGGACTTTTTTGTGGGAGATGTCCGCAATCTCATCATTGCCGTAGTGTGACAGCATGGCGTTTAATATGGTGGACTTACCGGCATTGGTGTAACCGACCAGAGCCACAGATGGAGTCTGGGAAGTGGATCGGCTCTTGCGCTGAGTCTCCCTTTGCTTCTTGATTGCCTGTAGTTCTTTTTTGCACTCGGTAATGCGGTGGCTGATATGTCTGCGGTCTAATTCCAGTTTCTTCTCCCCGGCACCCTTGTTGGAGCGGGATCCGCTGCCGCCGCCCTGCCTTGACATGGCAGTTCCCATACCGGATAAGCGGGGCAAAAGATATTGAAGTCTTGCCAGTTCTACCTGCAACTTTGCTTCGCGGCTTCGCGCTCTGGACTGGAAGATCTCAAGGATGAGTGCCGTGCGATCTAAAATGGGAAGCCCGATCTCAAGGTTTAGATTGCGCGCCTGCGATGGGGATAAGGCATTGTCAAAGATGATGAGGTCGGCATCTAAATTGGCAGCAGCCTCCTTGACCTCACACACTTTGCCGGATCCGATGTAGAGCGCCTGGTGCGGTGCATCCAGGGATTGCGTGATGGTAAATACCGGATCGATATCGCATGCCTGACAAAGGCTTTCCAGTTCTTCTAAGTTGTGGTCAAAAGAAGAACCGTCATTTAATTGTAAGCCAACAAGAATGGCTCTGTCTTTTTCTTCATTCATGATCTGTATTCTCATTTCTTTTTTGTGCCTTTTATCATACCATAAATCCCCTGCTTGTGCTATGATAGGATATTAGGTGGCGAAGAAGCCGAATTTCTATGAGGTGATCGAATGGAAAAAACAAATTGTTTATATGATAAATTCCCTTATGAGACGGAGTTTGATGCCAATGTCCTTGCGGTAAAAGCCCTGGGAGAGGGGCAGAATCGTTACGAAGTGGTTTTGGATCAGACCCTCTTTTTCCCGGAACAGGGAGGGCAGACACCGGATCAGGGGTGGCTGCATTTGGGGCATGGACTGCGTCCCAAGACTCGGTGCCGCGTCCTGGACGTGCAGATCCATGACAGCGTGATCGTGCATGTCGTAGATCAAAAACTGGAGCCGGGCGATAAGGTACACGGGCAGATCGATTGGGACTATCGCTTTTCCAACATGCAGCAGCATACGGGAGAGCATATTTTCTCCGGTATCGTGCACTCTACCTATGGTTTTGAAAATGTGGGCTTTCATCTGAGCGATTCTGTAGTGACTATGGATTTTGACGGAGTTTTATCTCAGGAAGATGTGACTGCGATCGAAACGAGGGTCAATCAGGTGATCGCGGATGATCTGGTCTTGGAGATCACTTTCCCGACACCCCAGATGTTAGAGACTATGGAATACCGCAGCAAAAAAGAATTGGAAGGTCAGGTGCGGATCGTTACGATCCCAGGCGTGGATATTTGTGCCTGCTGTGCACCGCATGTCAGACGTACCGGCGAAGTCGGCGGGCTCAAGGTCATGCATGTGCAGAATTACAAGGGCGGTGTGCGGATCAGCATCTTATGCGGTTTTCGTGCCTTGGATGCTTTCCGGCAGAAAGCAAAGACCGTGGATGAGATGATGGGACTGCTCAGTTCCTCAGAAGAAGAATTGGGGAGCCATATCAAGCGCTTGCAGGCGGAAAACCAGAATCTGGCATATGCCCTCAGGCAGGTGCAGGAAAAGATCCTGGTGCAGGAGGCAAAAGGTCTGGATGCAGATGCAGAGGATGTGATTCTTTTTGCGGATGCCTGTGACAGTAAGGCAATGCGCCGCGTGGTCAATGACATGGTAGAAGCCCATGTGGGATACTGTGCAATTTTTGCAGGAAGTGATGAGAAGGGGTACCGGTTCATTGTGGGAAGCCGGACAAAAGATTGCAGGCAGGAGGCGGACTATCTGCGGGAGACTTTTGATGCTAAAGGCGGCGGAGGTGCGCAGATGATCCAGGGAAGTGTCCAAGTAACCAAGGCGCAGTTGGCAGAAGATTGGGTGCTGACGGTTTTACCATAAGGGAAAATAGGTAAAATCAGATATTGAAAACGATTGGAGAAAGAAAATGAAACGAGCATATGAAAGATTGATGGATTATGTCGTGGTATATACGACAAGTGATGAGAAAAGTGAAACGGTACCGTCAGCTCAAAGAGAATTTGATCTTGCGCGCAAACTGGTAGCTGAGATGAAAGAGATCGGAATCGCAGATGCCCATGTAGACGATCAGTGTTATGTCTACGGTACGCTTCCGGCGACGGAGGGCATGGAGGACAAGCCTGCCATAGGCTTTATTGCCCATATGGATACGGCACCGGATTTCCGCGGAGAAGGGGTACGACCGGTCGTTCACGAAAACTACGATGGGGATGATGTGGTTCTTGGGAACAGTGGGAGAATTTTATCGGTAAAAGATTTTCCGCATTTAAAAAAATATAAGGGAAGAACCCTGATCACAACAGATGGAACGACCCTACTTGGTGCAGATGATAAAGCCGGCATTGCAGAGATCATGACGGCAATGGAACGTATCATTGCCGAAAAGATTCCGCACGGCAGGATCTGTATCGGCTTTACACCGGATGAGGAGATCGGCGCAGGTGCAGATCATTTTGATGTGGAGCATTTTGGCGCAGACTATGCCTATACCTTGGATGGCGATCTGGAAGGCAATATCGAATACGAGAACTTTAATGCTTCCGGAGCCAGGGTGACCGTGCATGGTAATAATGTACACCCGGGAAGTGCCAAGGATATTATGGTAAATTCCATGACAGTGGCTATGCAGTTACATGGACTGCTTCCGGAGCAAATGGTTCCGGAAAAAACAGAGGGATATGAGGGCTTCATTCATCTGACAGATATACATGGGGATGTGGCAGAAACAGAGATGGAATATATCATCCGGGATCATGATCTTACAAAATTTCGCGAGAAGGAGGAAATGCTGCGTCAGGCAGTTAGCAAGATTAACGAACTTTATGGTGAAGGAAGCGCAGAAGTCGAGATCCGCGAATCCTACCTCAATATGAAATCAAAGATCGAGGAATGCATGCAAATTATCGACTGGGCAAAAGAAGCAACCCGCATGGCTGGGATCGAGCCGCGTGAGGTTCCTATCCGCGGGGGCACAGATGGAGCACGACTTTCTTTTATGGGATTGCCGTGTCCAAATCTTGGTACCGGTGGTTATGGTTTCCATGGTCCTTATGAGCATACTACCATTGAGGGTATGGATACCTGTACGGACATTGTGTGCAATATCATAAAAAGTGTATAAATATGCTTTTATAATAGGAAGAAACTGACAATAACTGAATAGATATACAAATTTTGAATATTATGGAAAATGGGATACAAACTGCAGCACAGATGCCGTAATTACGCAGAAAAAGTAATATGTTGAAAATGTGAAAAACGTGAAATTTCGGTGTAGACTTTGCTATGACACTGTGCTATAATATCCCTCGATTGAACGCAACGGGGCGGAAGTTATGGCTTTATTGCGTTCTTTTTAGGTATTAAGAATACCTTGGAAGGAGAAAAATAAAAAGATGGTAAAGTACATTGTAAAGAGAATAGCGCTTGCAATTGTTACAATCTGGGCAGTGGCCACACTTACTTTCTTCCTGATGAATCTGGTTCCGGGTGGACCATTCTTATCAGAGAAGGCAATCAGTGCCCAGGCGACCGCAGCGCTGGAAGCCAAATATGGTTTGGACAAGCCATTGGGAGAGCAGTATATCACCTATATTACCAGTGCTCTTCATGGAGATTTTGGCGATAGTTTAAAACAAAGAGGACGTACGGTTGCTGATATTATTGCAATGAAGTTTCCGGTATCTGCAAAGATCGGTGCAATTTCTGTTGTGATATCACTGGTACTGGGCGTACTTCTTGGATGTATTGCTGCATTAAAGCGCGGCAAGTTTTTGGACAGCCTGATCAGCGTTGTTTCCACGCTGGGTATCGCTGTGCCGAGTTTCGTTATTTGTACGGTGCTCATGTATTTCTTTGGCGTAAAGGCGAAGATTTTGCCGACCATGGGACTCAATTCCTGGAAGCATTATATTATGCCGGTAGCAGCACTTTCGTTTTATCCGACGGCTTATATTATGAGACTGATGCGTTCGTCTATGCTGGACGTTTTGGGTCAGGACTATATGCGTACTGCCAAGGCGAAGGGATTATCCGGAAGAGTACAACTTTTCAAACATGCTCTTCGTAATGCAATCCTGCCGGTAGTTACCTATGTTGGACCTTTGCTTGCTTATACTGTAACCGGAAGTTTTGTTGTAGAGAAGATCTTTACAATTCCGGGACTTGGCGGTGAGTTCATCGGCGCAATTCAGGGACGTGACTACACATTGATCATGGGAACAACGATCTTCCTTGCGACCCTTATCATTGTTATGAATGTGGTTGTAGATATCGTTTATAAATTGATCGATCCACGTATTACACTAAAGTAAGGAGAAGAACATGAAGAAAAATCCATTAAGTTTTCAGATAGATTTAAATCCTGATGATTTTCTCCCTGCAACGGAGGAAGAAAAACAAAGTCAGATCATCATGCGTGAAAGCGTCAGTTTCTGGAAAGACGGTATGCGCAGATTAAAGAAAAATAAGGTGGCTATGGTTAGCCTGGTGGTTATTATTTTGATTATGATCTTTTCATTTATCGTTCCATCATTCTATCCATATTCCTACGATCAGCAGATCAAGGGTGCTAATAACCTGGCGCCATTTACCTATTCCGCATCGGAACAGGCACAGATTGATGAGGGAGAAACTGTTTTTCCACATATTTTTGGTACAGATAAGATGGGACGTGACTATGCCATCCGTGTTATGATGGGAAGCCGCATTTCCCTTTTGGTCGGTTTGATTGCAACAGCGATCATTTTGGTGATCGGTTCTATTTACGGATCGGTTGCAGCATTCTTTGGCGGATGGGTAGATTTGATCATGATGCGTATCGTTGATATCATCTACACCGTACCGGATGTACTTTTGATTGTACTTCTATCTTTTGCCCTTAAGGCACCGTTAAATTCTCTGGCTGAGAAGCCGGGATTTGCCTGGGTCAATGTAGTAGGTACCAACCTGATTAGTATATTTATTGTATTTGCCCTTTTGTACTGGGTAGGTATGGCTCGTATGGTACGAAGCCAGATTCTTATGCTCAAACAGAGTGAGTATGTTACAGCGGCAAAAGCCCTTGGTGTCAAGAATAGCAAGATTATTAAGAACCACTTGCTTACCAACTGTATCGGTACTCTGATTGTTACAACCACACTGCAGATCCCATCCTCTATCTTTACGGAGTCCTTCCTGAGTTTCCTTGGAATGGGTGTTGCAGTTCCGCTTCCTTCATTGGGAAGTTTGGCAAGTGACGCGATCAACGGTATTGGAACATATCCATATCTTTTGTTTATTCCATCCGTTGTTATCAGTTTGATCATTTTGAGTTTTAACCTGCTTGGTGATGGTCTTCGCGATGCATTTGATCCGAAGATGAAGAGTTAGAAAGGGGCGTATTATGGCAGAAGAATATTTAGTTGACATACAGCATGAGCGTCTTTCTTTCTTCACTCCGGCCGGAGAAGTAAAGGCACTGAATGATGTATCCATTCATTTAAAAGAAGGCGAAGTTTTAGGTATTGTAGGTGAGTCTGGTTCCGGTAAATCCGTTACGGCATATTCTCTTATGGGGCTGACAGCCCATCCGGGAAAGATCATCGGCGGACAGCTTCGTTTTAATGGACATGAGATTGAAAACATGTCCGAAAAGGAGATGCGTGCCATCCGTGGTAAGGAAGTCTCCATTATTTTCCAGGATCCGATGACTAGTTTGAATCCTGTATATACCGTCGGCAATCAGATCACGGAGGTTATTCGACTTCATACAGATAAAGACAAACAACAGGCATACGACCGTGCCAAGGAACTCTTGGAACTGGTAGGTATCAACGAACCGGAGAAGCGTCTGAAACAGTATCCGCACGAGTTGTCCGGTGGTATGCGTCAGCGTATCATGATCGCTATCGCCCTTGCTTGTGAACCAAAATTATTGATCGCAGATGAGCCGACAACAGCACTTGATGTTACCATTCAGGCACAGATTTTGGAGTTGATGATGGAACTCAAGGACAAGCTGGGTATGGCAATCATCATGATCACGCATGATCTCGGTGTCGTTGCCCAGATGTGTGATCGTATCGCAGTTATGTATGCGGGAAGAATTATCGAATATGGCACAACAGACGATATTTTTTATCGTCCACATCATATGTATACCAAGGGATTGATTCGTTCCATTCCAAGACTGGACACCAAGGATCATGAACGTCTGGTACCGATCGAAGGAACACCTGTGGATCTTCTGAATCCTCCGGCAGGTTGCCCTTTTGCACCTCGTTGTGAAGCATGTATGAAGATATGTTTGCGCCAGATGCCTCCGGTAACCCAGTTTGATGATGTTCATTATACACAGTGCTGGCTCAATCAGAAAGAAGCCATGGAGAAGGGAGAAGCAAATGAGTGATAAATTTATCGAAGTAGAACATTTGCGTCAGTATTTTCCGGCAGGTGGCTATGGTAAACATAAAAAATATATTCAGGCAGTGGATGACGTTAATTTTTCCATTTCACGCGGAGAGACATTAGGTCTTGTTGGAGAGTCCGGATGTGGTAAGACAACTACCGGACGTGCACTCCTTCGTTTATACCAGCCAACAGGCGGGCGTTTTACCTATGATGGTGACGTTGTATTTGATGTAGAGAAGAATCAGTGGGCAGAGATGCTCCCTTATCGTAAAAAAATGCAGATCGTTTTTCAGGATCCTTATGCAAGTCTGGATCCTCGTATGACGATTGCAGATATCGTTGGCGAGGCAATTGATACGCACAACCTTGCTGCAAATAAGGCAGAGAGACAGGAAAAGATCATTTCCATGCTCCAGCGTGTCGGACTGAATTCAGAACATGCCAACCGTTATCCACATGAGTTTTCCGGTGGACAGAGACAGCGTGTTGGTATAGCAAGAGCCTTGGCAGTGAATCCGGAATTTATCGTATGTGATGAGCCAATCTCCGCTTTGGATGTATCTATTCAGGCTCAGGTTATCAACATGTTTGAAGACCTGCAGGATGAGATGGGATTGACCTATCTCTTCATTGCCCATGATCTTTCTGTTGTTAAGCATATCTCTGATCGCATCGGTGTTATGTATTTGGGAAGAATGGTTGAATTGGCAGATAGTTATGAATTGACAACACATCCGGTTCATCCATATACAAAGAGTCTGATTTCTGCAATCCCGATCGCAGATCCAAAACTTGCAAGAGCGAGCAAGCGTATCGTTCTGGAGGGAGATGTACCAAGTCCTTTGAATCCGCCGAGCGGATGCCGTTTCAGAACAAGATGTCCATATGCAACAGAGCAGTGCGCACAGGAAGTGCCTGAATTCAAGGAGATATCTCCAGGACATTATGCTGCATGTCACAATATAGATGCAGTACAGTAAAATGATAGACTTTGCGTGAATCCACGCAGTGTTTATAAAAATTTGGCAGTGACAGAAAACTGCCCATATTAGAAGGAGGAAACAATATGAAAAAGAGAGTGATTTCATTATTACTCGTTGCTGCAATGACAGTAGGTCTTGTAGCATGTGGATCATCTAGTTCAGATTCATCATCTTCATCATCATCATCTGATGAAAAGATCCTTTCTGTAGAAGTTGGTCCTGATCCGGAGACAATCGATCCGGCACTCAACTCCGCAATTGACGGTGGTGAGATGATTCTTCACGCATTCGAGGGTCTTTTGAAACTCGATGAGAACGGAGATCCAGAAGCAGGACAGGCAGAGTCATGGGAAGTATCCGATGACGGTCTTACCTACACATTCCATTTAAGAGATGGCTTAAAGTGGTCAGATGGTTCTGATCTGACAGCAGAAGATTTTGTTTACAGCTGGCAGCGTGTATGCGATCCTGAACTTGCAGCTCCATATGCTGATACCGTACTTTCTATGGTAGAAGGATATGACGAGGCAGTCGCTGGCGATATCACAAAGCTTGGCGTAGAAGCAACAGATGATCAGACATTTGTTGTGCATCTTGCAAATACATGCCCTTATTTCGAGTCATTGGCAGCATTTGCAACACTGAGCCCTGTACAGAAGGCAACTGTTGAAGAAAACGGTGATTCTTGGGCAGTATCAGCAGATACTTATATTTCAAACGGACCTTTCAACATCACAGAGTGGGTTCCTGGTTCTTACATCCTTATGACAAAGAATGAGAACTACTGGGATGCTGATTCAATCAAGCTTGACGGAATTAAGTTCAACCTGATGGAAGATGCAAATGCAGCATACTCTGCATATCAGACAGGTGAATGCCTGATGATCAAGGATGTTCCTACAGAAGAGATCCCTTCTTTGAAGGATTCTGATGACTTCTATGTAGAGCCAATCCTTGGAACATACTACATCACAATGAACCTGCAGGATACTTCTTTCCCATTTGATAACCTCAATGTACGTAAGGCACTTTCACTTGCTATTGACCGTGAATATGTTGCTGATACTCTGATGCAGGGAACCTATTCTGCAGCAGGAAGCATTGTAGGACCTGGCTGGAAGGATACAGACGGATCTGACTTCGCTGAGAATGCAAATGGCGGTAAGGAATATATTGATACATCTGACTTCGATGCAAACTTAGCAGAAGCTAAGGAACTCCTGAAGGAAGCAGGCTATGAAAATGGCGAAGGACTTCCAAAACTTACTTATACAACAAATGATTCCGGTTACCACAAAGTTGTTGCAGAGTATCTGCAGGATGCTTGGGGCGAACTTGGTATCGATGTAGAAGTAAACATTGTTGAGTGGGCATCATTTACACCAATGCGTCGTAATGGTGAGACACAGACAGCTCGTAACGGTTGGGTAGGAGATTACTCAGATCCTTCTAACATCCTTGAACTGTTCACCACAACAAACGGTAACAACGATGGTAAGTACAGCAGTGAAGCATTTGATGCAGCAATTGAGAAGTCTCGTCAGACAACTGACACAGCTGAGCGTTCTGCAGCACTTCATGAAGCAGAGGATATCCTTATGGAAGACTATGCTTGTATTCCAATCGCTTACTACAATGATTTCTATCTCATGAGCAGCAAGATCACAGGTGCTTGGCATTCATCTAATGGATACTGGTACTTCATGTATGCTGATATCACAGAGTAGTCTGAAAGTAATTTCATAAGAAGTACAAGGGAGAACTGTCCATCGGACAGTTCTCTTTTAGTCTGTGGCGACATTTCTTTTGGACTTGAAAAAACGTTGTAAATTTTGTGGAAAACATTGCACAAGTTGTGGTGTTGGCAAAAAAATAAAACAAGCAATTCCTTTCGTGCTATAATCCAACTTGTAAGTTGTGTAGAAAAAGATGTCTGGGAGGATGTCTTAATATTTCAAATAAAAGGAGAAGAGAAATGGATTTAAATTTAAGACCAGCAAGCGAGTGCAAATTTGACGCAGTTTCATTGGGTGAGGTTATGTTACGTCTGGATCCGGGCGAAGGCAGAATCCGTACCGCAAGACAGTTCCGTGCATGGGAAGGTGGCGGAGAATACAACGTAGTCCGTGGCCTTCGCAGATGTTTTGGCATGAATACCGGTGTTATCACAGCATTTGCTGATAACGAAGTAGGTAAATTGATGGAGGACTTCATTCTTCAGGGTGGCGTTGATACCTCTCTGATCAAGTGGATGGATACAGACGGAATCGGAAGAGTCTGCCGTAACGGTATCAACTTTACAGAGCGTGGATTTGGTATCCGTGGTGCTGTAGGATGTTCTGACAGAGCAAACACAGCAATCTCTAAGGCGAGTCCGGAAGATTTTGACTTTGATTATATCTTTGGTGAACTTGGTGCTCGTTGGCTGCACACAGGCGGTATCTATGCAGCACTTTCAGAGCAGTCATGTGAGACTGTTATCGCTGCAATCAAGGCTGCTAAGAAGTATGGTACGATCGTATCTTACGATCTGAACTACCGTCCATCTATGTGGAGCGCTATTGGCGGACAGGCTAAGGCTCAAGAAGTCAACAAGGAGATCGCTAAATATGTTGACGTTATGATCGGTAATGAAGAAGACTTTACCGCATGTCTTGGATTCGAGATCGAAGGAAATGATGAGAACTTAAAGGAACTCAATCTTGATGGATACAAGAAGATGATCAACGAGGCTGCTAAGACATATCCTAACTTCAAGGCTGTTGCTACAACTCTTCGTGAAGTTAAGACAGCAACTGTAAATGACTGGAGCGCAATCTGCTGGGCAGATGGTGAGATCCACAAGGCTAAGGATTACAAGGGACTGGAAATCATGGATCGAGTAGGCGGTGGAGATTCCTTTGCATCTGGACTGATCTATGGCCTTATGACGACCGGTGATGCAGAACTTGCAGTAAACTATGGCGCAGCACATGGTGCACTTGCTATGACAACACCGGGTGATACAACAATGGCTAGCAAGAAGGAAGTTGAAGCAATCATGGGCGGTGCAGGAGCACGTGTTCAGCGTTAATTGCGCGTTCGAAAGCAACTTAGCGAACAGAACTTCCATGTTCATAATGAATGATAGTTATTATATAAATACTATGTTCCCCCGCAGGGACTGTTCCCTGTGGGGGATTTTCTATGCAAGGGATATCACTGATTATTTACATGCCGGGAGGCATTGCATGTCCTTGACATGTTGTGCTATAATCGTGAACAGTACGAGTGTTAAGGAGTAAGACAATGGTTAAAGTAGTAAAGTTTGGTGGTAGTTCTTTGGCGAGCGCCGCACAGTTCGCTAAGGTGGGAGAGATTATCCGGGCAGACGAATCGCGCCGTTATGTGGTACCGAGTGCGCCGGGCAAGCGCAATTCCAAGGATACCAAGGTGACAGACATGCTCTATGCATGTTATGCGCTGGCTGAGGCAGACGAGGATTTTAAGGGCGCACTGAAAAAGATCAAGGAGCGTTACAATTCCATTATCAATGGACTGAACTTAAATCTTTCTTTGGATGCAGAGTTCAAGACTATCGCAGAGAAGTTCACAGAAAAAGCAGGCTCTGATTATGCTGCCAGCCGTGGAGAATATCTGAATGGTATCATCATGGCAAATTATCTGGGCTATGAATTTATCGATGCAGCAGAGGTCATCTTCTTTGACGAGGATGGCAACTTTGATGATTATAAGACTGACAAGGCAATGGCTGAGCGACTTTCCAAGATAGAAAGAGCCGTCATTCCAGGATTTTATGGCAGTGATTTCGAGGGCAATGTCAAGACCTTCTCCCGCGGTGGATCCGATATTACAGGATCGATCGTATCAAAGGCAGTACATGCCAGCGTCTATGAGAATTGGACAGATGTTTCCGGCTGTCTGGTCGCAGATCCGAGAATCGTCGAGAATGCACAGCCGATCAAGGTGATCACCTATAGAGAATTGCGCGAACTTTCTTACATGGGAGCCTCCGTACTGCATGAAGATGCCATCTTCCCGGTACGAAAGGCAGGCATTCCGATCAATATCAAGAATACCAACGCACCGGAAGAACCGGGCACCATGATCGTTGAAAGCACCTGCCAGAAGGCAGACTATACCATTACCGGTATCGCCGGAAAGAAGGGGTTTGTAGCGGTCAACATCGATAAAGATATGATGAATTCAGAGGTTGGCTTCTGCCGTAAGGCTTTGCAGGCGTTTGAAGAGAATGACATTTCCATTGAGCACATGCCATCCGGCATTGATACCATGACGGTCTTTGTTCATCAGGAAGAATTCGAGGGCAAGGAGCAGCAGGTCATTTCCTCAATCCGTCGTCTGGTCAATCCGGACATTATCGATCTGGAGGCTGATCTGGCACTGATCGCTGTTGTTGGTCGTGGCATGAAGTCTACCCGCGGTACAGCAGGCAGAATTTTTGCAGCACTGGCACATGCCAACATCAATGTCAAGATGATCGATCAGGGATCTTCCGAGTTGAATATTATCATCGGTGTCAGCAACAATGATTTTGAAAATGCCATCCGGGCAATTTACGATATCTTTGTGATGACGCAGATTTAGACATATTGATTTTTCAGGGCACCTATTGATAGGTGCCTTTTGTTTGTGCAAATTATCTCTCTACGTTTCAGACATACTTTATGAAAATTCGCCCTTACATTTTTTGCTAAAAGTTGATAAAATATGTATGTATATAGGTAAAATGTGTGTAAATTGTCGCGGGCTCGGTAGAGTTGTCGAAATTAGTGAAAGGATGTGTCAAGATGTTTGAAGTGGGCGAACGAGTAGTATATGGTCATCATGGTGTTTGTGAGATTGTAAAGATCGACACTTTAGATATGCCGAATGTGCCAAAAGACCGGCAGTATTATTATTTATCGCCGACGACGGACGGCACAAGCATCATGTATGCACCGGTGGATAATCCCAAACTTTCCATCCGCCGGGTCATGACTAAGGATGATATCATGTCATTGATCAAGGATATGCCGCAGATCGATATGTTAAACGTGACCAATGACAAGCAGCGTGAGAATGAATACAAGGAGTGCATCCGTAGTCTGGACGGTAAGGAATGGGTTCGTCTTTTAAAGACCGTGCGTGAACGTGGACGCGGACGCATAGAAAAGGGAAAGAAGATGACTGCCTTGGATGAGCGTTACATGAAGATGGCAGAGATGCAGTTGTACTCGGAGATTTCTGCAGTATTGGAGATTCCGCGCAATCAGGTGGAGGGTTTCATCGAAGAACATACGGTAATCGCATAAAGAAAGAAAAAGCAATCCCCAGATGGAAAAGATCCGTCTGGGGATTTTTGTGACGATTTTGTGAATTTTCAAAAAATATTAGCACTCACTCTTGACGAGTGCTAATAAAGGTGTTATAACATAATTGTCAAAAGAAAAGACGTTAAAACAATGAGATAAGAAAACAAATAGTTTTGATGATATGGAAGGAGCGATGACTTATGTTAATGCCTAGTATTTTTGGAAATGATTTTATGGATGATTTCTTTGTATTCCCTCAGGAGAGAAAGACCACACCGACTGCTAAGGCAAACCTGATGCAGACGGATGTCAAGGAAACTGAGACAGGTTACGAAGTGGTGATTGATCTTCCGGGATATAGTAAGGAAAATGTAAACGCAGAATTGAAGGATGGTTATCTGATCATCAGTGCCACGACGAGCACGAATGACGAGGAGAAATCTGAAGATGGCAAGTACATCCGCAAGGAACGTTACAGTGGATCCTGCCAGAGAAGTTTTTATGTAGGCCAGGATATCACCCATGAGGACATTAAGGCGAAATTTGAAAACGGTACTTTGAAGTTGGATATTCCAAAGAAGGAAGCCCAGCCGAAGGTAGAGCAGAAAAAGACGATTGCCATTGAGTGATCGATGATAGGAACAAAAGAGGCTGGCTACAATCCGTAGCCAGTTTTCTTTTAAATAAGAAAGTAGGTGAGTTGGGATGTCTGCCAAGAGAGATTATTATGAAGTCTTGGGTGTCGACAAGCAAGCAGATGAGAGTACGATAAAGAAAGCGTTTCGGCGGTTGGCAAAGAAATACCATCCCGATACCAACGCAGGAGACGCAAAGGCGGAAGAAAAGTTTAAAGAGATCACAGAAGCCTATGATGTCTTGAGTGATAAAGAAAAAAGAAAGTTATACGACCAGTTTGGACACGCTGCCTTTGCAGAGGGCTTTGATCCAAACCAGGCAAGTGGTTTTGGCGGCTCCGGCTTTGGTGGGACAAAGTTCTATCGCAATGGCGATGGCATGGAGTTTCATTTTGAAGGCGGCAATATGGATGATATGGGAGATATCTTTGATTCCATCTTTGGTAATGCTTTTGGTGGTGGTGGCTCCGGTTTTGGCGGTAGAGCACAGGGCTTTGGTAGCCGTGCAATGAAAGGAAAAGACCTGCACGCAGAGATCACCATATCCTTTGAAGATGCAGCCTTTGGCTGCGACAAGCAGATCACGATCTCCGATCCATCCGGCAGACAGCCGCAGACTCTGTCCGTGCATATCCCGGCAGGCATTGATGAGGGAAAGATCGTACGTCTTGCAGGCAAGGGTCAGCCGGGCGTAAATGGCGGCAAGAACGGCGATCTGATGCTGGCAGTCCATGTGCTTGATAGTCAGGCTTTCCGCCGGGAAGGCATGGATGTCTACTCGACCATCCGTGTGCCATTTGTAACGGCAGCCCTGGGCGGATCTGCCAGAGTTCATACCTTATACGGTGATGTGGAGTGTCAGATTAAAGAGGGCACCCAGTCCGGCAGCAAGATCCGTCTGAAAAATAAGGGTATTGTCTCTATGCGGAATGCAAAATTCCATGGCGACCAATATGTGACCGTGGAAGTCGATGTGCCGAGACATCTGAATGCAACGGCAAAACAAAAATTAAGAGAATATGCAGGTGCAGAAAGAGCGTCTGCGTGATAAGATAAGATTTAGGAGGTGAAGCATATGAACATCCAGAAATTTACACAAAAGTCAATGGAAGCAGTGCAGGACTGCGAGAAGTTGGCATATGAATATGGAAATCAGGAGATCGAACAGGAACATCTTTTGGTCGCTCTTTTGCAGCAGGAAAATGGACTGATCCCGCAGATGATCGAAAAGATGGAGATACAGTTGGAACATTTTGAGGACAATGCTATCCGCCATTTGGAGGCAAGGACAAAAGTCTCCGGGGGTCAGGTCTTTGTCGGAAAGGACTTAAATCAGGTACTCATCCATGCGGAGGATGAGGCAAAGGCGATGGGGGACGAGTATGTCTCCGTCGAGCACCTTTTCCTTGCCATGATCCGTTACCCGAACCGTGCCATCAAGGAAATCTTTAAGGAGTATGGCATTACCAGAGACCGTTTTTTACAGGCACTTTCTACCGTGCGGGGCAATCAGAGGGTGACGACGGACAACCCGGAAGCAACCTATGATACCTTGGAAAAATACGGTTATGATATGGTCGAGCGTGCCAGAGATCAGAAACTGGATCCGGTCATCGGACGAGACGCAGAGATCCGAAACGTGATTCGTATCTTGTCCCGTAAGACCAAGAATAACCCGGTACTGATCGGTGAGCCTGGCGTCGGCAAAACGGCAGCTGTAGAGGGTCTGGCACAGCGAATTGTCCGCGGAGATGTACCGGAAGGCTTAAAGGACAAGAAGTTGTTTGCCCTTGATATGGGTGCGTTGGTCGCCGGTGCAAAATACCGTGGTGAGTTTGAGGAGCGTCTGAAAGCCGTCTTGGATGAGATTAAGAATTCCGATGGCGAGATCATTCTCTTTATCGATGAACTGCACACCATCGTTGGTGCCGGAAAGACAGACGGAGCCATGGATGCGGGCAATATGTTAAAACCAATGCTTGCGCGTGGAGAGTTGCATTGTATCGGTGCAACGACCTTGGATGAATACAGGGAATATATTGAAAAAGATCCGGCACTGGAGCGTCGTTTCCAGCCGGTCATGGTGGATGAGCCTTCGGTCGAGGATACCATTTCCATCCTGCGTGGTCTGAAAGAACGTTATGAGGTATTTCACGGCGTTAAGATCACGGATGGTGCGCTGGTTTCCGCGGCAACCTTATCCAACCGTTATATCTCAGACCGTTTCCTGCCGGATAAGGCGATCGACCTGGTGGATGAGGCGTGTGCTCTGATCAAGACGGAACTGGATTCCATGCCGACAGAGTTGGACGAACTCAACCGCCGTATCATGCAGTTGGAGATCGAGGAGACAGCCCTGAAAAAAGAGGATGACCATCTGAGCCAGGAGCGTCTGGAAAATCTGCAAAAAGAACTTTCCGAACTGCGGGAGAAATTCTCTGGGCAGAAAGCCCAGTGGGATAATGAAAAGCACGCAGTAGAAAAGGTTTCTCAGTTACGAGAAGAACTGGAGAGCCTGCGCAATGAGATCAAGATCGCCCAGCAGAATTATGATCTGGAAAAGGCGGCAGAACTCCAATACGGCAAACTGCCACAGTTGGAAAAGCAATTAGAGCAGGAAGAGGAACTGATCAAGAATAAGGATATGAGCCTTGTCCATGAGAGTGTGACAGAGGAGGAGATCGCCCGTATCATTTCCCGCTGGACAGGTATTCCGGTGGCAAAATTAAATGAGAGCGAGCGCAACAAGACCCTGCACTTGGCAGAGGAACTCCACAAGCGTGTCATTGGTCAGGACGAGGGCGTGACAAAGGTCAGCGAAGCCATCATCCGTTCCAAAGCCGGGATCAAAGATCCGGACAAACCGATCGGATCCTTCCTTTTCTTGGGGCCTACCGGTGTCGGTAAGACAGAACTGGCAAAGACATTGGCGGCAAGCCTGTTTGATGATGAGAATAATATGGTGCGTCTGGATATGAGCGAGTACATGGAGAAGTATTCCGTTTCCCGTCTGATCGGAGCGCCTCCTGGATATGTGGGCTATGATGAGGGCGGACAACTGACCGAGGCAGTCCGCAGAAAACCTTATTCTGTTGTCCTCTTTGATGAGGTGGAAAAGGCACATCCGGATGTCTTTAATGTCCTCTTGCAGGTTTTGGACGATGGACGTATCACGGATTCACAGGGCAGGACGGTAGATTTTAAAAATACCATCATCATCATGACCAGTAATCTGGGTTCTTCCTATCTGTTGGATGGCATTGACGAAAATGGCAATATCCGGCCGGAAGCCGAAGATGCCGTGATGAATGAACTGCGTCAGCATTTCAGACCGGAATTTTTGAACCGTCTGGATGAGACTATTTTGTTCAAGCCGCTTACCAAGGATAATATCGGCCATATCGTGACCCTTCTCATGGAGGAGTTGAACGGACGTCTGGCAGACCGGGAGATCTGCGTGGAACTGTCACCGGAGGCAGAGACCTACATTGTCGATCATGGTTATGATCCGGTCTATGGTGCAAGACCACTCAAGCGGTATCTGCAAAAGTATGTAGAGACTATGGCAGCCAAATGCATTCTGGCAGACGAAGTGGATATGGGAGATACCATTTATATTGATGTGGCGGGCGCGGAACTGACTGCGGTTGTAAAGCATCAGGCATAAAAGGGCAGTTTTTTCATATGCTATAGTATGAAGAATAAGAACAGAGCCAGTCTAGGCAAAAAGTCAGGGCTGGCTTTTTTTATGAAAAAGAAGTATATGCTGACCGGATTTTTGGGACTGCTTGTGATGTGTGGCGGGCTGTTCTGGCAGTATGCGGTCTATGAAAGCACAGACCCGGTGCAAAAGACGGCGGCAATGGAGGCAGACCATGCAGATCAGACAGACACAGAGGAAAAGGTGATCGCCCTTACCTTTGACGATGGTCCCCATCCGGTCTATACGGAGGAGATCCTTGAAGTCTTGGATCAGGCAGGCGTGCAGGCAAGTTTTTTTATGATGGGAAAAGAAGCAGAACTCTACCCGGATGTCGTAAAAAAGGTAAGCGATGCGAGGCATCTGATCGGCAACCATACTTATACGCATGCCAATGTCTGTCAGATCTCAGAGGCAGAGACTTTGGATGAGATCACAAAGACCAATGACATTTTAGAAGATCTGACCGGAAAGCGTCCGCAATTTTTCCGCCCGCCCTTTGGTTGCAAAAATGAAAGTTTGGAAAAGCAGACAGGTATGTTCTGGATCTTTTGGGATGTGGATACTTTGGATTGGAGCTGCCAGAATGCGGGGCAGGTTTATCGTCAGGTAGTGAAAAATGTGGGAGAAAATGATATTATTTTAATGCACGATGCCTATCCGTCTACTGTGGAGGCAGTAAAGAACCTGATCCCTGCGCTAAGGGAAATGGGCTATACTTTTGTGACGGTCGACCGCCTCGTGGAACCGTGATAGGTTTATGACATACAAGTGATAGAAAATGTATATGACAAAAGACTTGTACTTTTTTCCATTTTTTAGTATCTTATTAGGTGTGATGCATAATCAGATACGAAATCCTGCATTTTGAAACGAAAATGCAAGAAGAAATAGGAAATATGCAAGTAAATATGCAAGATTTTACATTTTAAAATGCAATTTCGGAGGAAACATGGATTTATTTGATTATATGCGACAGGAAAATGGAAAAAAGGAATCCCCTTTGGCATCCCGTATGCGGCCGACGAGCCTGGATGAAGTCGTCGGGCAGCAGCATATCATAGGAAAGGACAAACTCTTGTATCGTGCCATCATGGCGGACAAGATTTCGTCCATTATCTTCTATGGACCGCCGGGAACCGGAAAGACGACCCTTGCCAAGGTCATTGCCAATACGACCAGCGCAGAATTTACATCCATCAATGCGACAGCGGCGGGCAAGAAGGACATGGAGCAGGTCGTGGAAAATGCCAAAAATATCCGGGGCATGTATGGCAAAAAGACCATCCTTTTCATTGATGAGATCCATCGCTTCAACAAGGGACAGCAGGATTATCTCTTGCCTTTTGTGGAAGATGGAACGGTCATTCTGATTGGGGCAACGACGGAAAACCCATATTTTGAGGTCAACGGAGCGCTTTTATCCAGATCCATCATCTTTGAACTAAAGCCGTTATCTCAGGATGACATCAAGACCCTGATCCGGCGCGCACTGACAGACAGTGCCAAAGGTCTGGGATCTTATGAAGCCGTCATTGATGATGATGCGCTCGACTTTTTGAGCGATATGGCAAATGGTGATGCCAGAAGTGCACTGACAGCCATTGAACTCGGTGTTCTGACTACAGAGCCGTCTGCGGATGGAAAGATCCATATCACTTTATCCGTAGCGAGTGAGTGTATCCAAAGGCGCGTGGTAAAGTACGACAAGAGTGGAGACAACCACTACGACACGATCTCGGCTTTTATCAAGAGTATGCGGGGGTCTGACCCGGACGCAGCCATCTATTATCTGGCACGGATGCTCTATGCCGGAGAGGATGTCAAGTTCATTGCACGCCGTATCATGATCTGTGCAGCAGAGGATGTGGGAAATGCAGATCCACAGGCTTTGCAGGTTGCCGTGGCAGCAGCGCAGGCAGTGGAACGCATTGGTATGCCGGAGAGCCAGATTATCTTAGCCGAGGCTGCCAATTATGTGGCATGTGCGCCAAAGAGCAATGCCTCCTATCTGTCCATTGATGCAGCCATGCATATGGTAGCAAGCGGGCAGACACCACCGATCCCGGTACATTTGCAGGATTCACATTACAAATCCGCCGGCAAATTGGGACATGGCATTGGCTATCAATATGCACATGATTTTAAAAACCATTATGTCGCACAGCAATATCTGCCGGATGCTTTAGCCGGCACACGTTTTTATGAGCCGACAGATATGGGCTATGAAAAGCAGATCCGGGATCATCTGGAGAAGATCCGCAGAGAAGCGGAATAAGAGGAAATGACCTTTGCGGGCGATGACAGCGGTCGGCAAAGTTTATTTAATAAAGAAATAAGCAGCAGGAGGAACAAATAGCATGCAAACATATGCAGACATGACAAAGGAACAGTTGCAGGAAGAACTGACAAAGGTACGTCAGATCTACAAAGAGTATCAGGATAAGGGTCTGAAACTCGATATGTCCCGCGGCAAACCATCCAGTGAGCAGTTGGATCTGGGAATGGGATTGCTCAATGCAGTGGATGCTGAGTCTTTGATGCAGGCAGAAAACGGTATGGACACGCGTAATTACGGTGGACTGGACGGTATCCCGGAGGCAAAGCGTCTCATGGCAGGTATGATGGAAGTCAGACCGGAACAGGTCATTGTCTGTGGCAATTCCAGTTTAAATACCATGTATGATATGGTGGCTCGTGGCATGCTTTTGGGCTATCTGGGACAGACTCCTTGGTGTAAATTAGATAAAGTAAAATTCTTATGTCCGGTGCCGGGCTATGATCGTCATTTCGCGGTGACCGAGCATTTTGGTGTGGAAATGATCAATGTGCCAATGACGGAAGACGGACCGGATATGGATATGGTAGAAGAATTGGTAGCAAAGGATGATGCCATCAAGGGTATCTGGTGTGTACCAAAGTACTCCAATCCACAGGGCGTTGTATATTCTGATGAGACGGTAAGACGTATGGCAGCCTTAAAGCCGGCAGCAAAAGATTTCCGTATCTTTTGGGATAATGCCTATGCTGTACATCATCTGTATGGTGCAGAGGAAGGAAAGATCTTAAATATTTTGGATGAGTGTGAAAAGGCAGGCAATCCGGATATGGTATTTGAGTTCTGCTCTACCTCCAAGGTATCTTTTGCCGGGGGCGGAATCGCAGGTATCGCGGCTTCTGAGGCAAACCTTGCGGATATCAAGAAGTCACTGACCATTCAGACGATCGGATTTGACAAGGTCAACCAGTTGCGTCATGTCCGTTTCTTTAAAGATGCCGATGGTATCGCAAAGCATATGGAAAAACATGCAGCATTACTTCGTCCACGTTTTGAACTGGTACTTGAAACTTTGGAGAGAGAGTTGGCAGGTCTTGGTGCAGGATCCTGGATCAAGCCTAAGGGTGGTTATTTCATCACTTATGAGACAAACGAGGGCTGTGCAAAACGTGTTGTTGCCCTGGCAAAAGAGGCTGGCGTTGTGCTGACACCTGCCGGTGCACCATTCCCATACGGCAAGGATCCGAAAGATTCTGTCATCCGTATCGCTCCGTCTTATCCGACCATGGAGGACTTAAAGGCAGCCGCAGAGATCTTTTGTGTATGTGTTAAAGTGGCAACGCTGGAGAAGATGCTGGAAGCCTAAGACTAGTATGGAAGCAAAACATGCACGCAGAATAAGTTTTGCTCCTCATAGATGTCGAGCATACCATGATATTGCTCTGTTAACATTGAAATACTTTTTAACCCTAAGCCGTGTTCGCGAGAATGCGGCTTTTTTGATAGCAGATCAGGATTATGTTCCAGAATGGAAGAAGATATTCTGTTCTGGGAAACAATACTGACATTCTGTCTGGTCTGAATGATTTCAAAGCGTATCAAACGATTGCCGACAGGTTCTTTGGAAGATGCCTCTATGGCATTATCCAGCAGATTGAGAATGAGGATCATGACTTGGATATTATCATATAAAGGATCTAAAACAACATGTTGTTCGAAAATAATATTTTCTTTAAGGCAGCGTTGATATTTTGCATGTAAGAGTGCATTTAGTAGTTGATTATCTGTAAAGATGATGTCTGAGGATGATGGGGCATCAGAGATGTATTCGGTAATATTCTCCATAACCTGTTTCTGTTTCCCTTCTGTCAATAAAATGCGGTAATTGAGGAGAAGATGCTTGATGTCGTGTTTTAAAATCCTAGATTGCTGATAATGTTCTTCGCTTTCTAAAATAAGTTCTTTTTGTTGCTCTAGTTGCAATTTCAATAGAGCCATTTCCATACTGTTTTCCTGTTCTTGCTCCTGTGCTTTTAATAGATAAAGACCGATGAGAGTCGTAGCAATCAGACACAATGCTATAGATAGGCAAATGCCATAGAGGTATGGCAGTTGTGGGGCAAAAGAAACCAAAATAATGTGCAATAGAAAGGCTACGATAAAATCACAGAAGAAAAATAAAAAAGATATCCAAAGTGATTTTTGCGTGAGGACATTAGAAAATGTATGGAAGTGGTTCAGGTAGTAGACGATGGCAAATTCAGTCATATAGATGACAAACAAGTATAAGAGTCGCAGGTAAGAGCCTTTTGTAAATAACATACTGGCAGTTGTGTGACCGGATAGCAGGAAAAGATTGGTTACGATGTTCGATACGAGCAGGTCAACTATGTTAAGGAGGACCAGCAACGTCAGTTTTCTCCATAATGTACCATAAAAGCAACATAGGAGTACAAGCAGAGAAAGGAGCATGGATAGCAGAGAAAAGACTGTGTTTGGCAGGATATTAGACGGAAGCAGACCGAGAATTACTTCGACTGTTCCGAAAAATATCAAATATGTGACATGATAGCGCTGGGATTTTTGAAAAAAAGTGTTTGCGACCAGGCAGAAAAAAACATAGGTAAGTATAAGTGCAAGGATTTCGAAAAGACTAAATAGTAAGGACATGGGTTTGACTCCTTTCAAATTTTAAGTATGCAGAACGAAAAGCAGTTTTATAACCGCGCGAGAGGAATAGTTCCTGACCGTTACCTAGTACGATGGAACTATTGGAGACCACACGGACATAATCAAGATTGACCATGCAACTCTGATTGATCCGACAAAAATCATGATCGCATAGGATAGATTCATATGCGGATAATTTACCGCGAACATGATAGGTTTGCTGTGAGCAATGAAAGTCGAGATAGTGTAAATTGATCTCTAAATATTGTATTTCATTTAAGGATACCATGTGAGAACTGCCTTTTTCGACAAGTTGTATTTGGCAGACAGATGCATTGGGAGCATGATATTTCTGCAAGAATGCGGTTAATGCCTCTGGCAGTTCTTCTGCTAGAAATTCTTTTCTGAGAAAGCGGAATGGTGCATAATGGATCGCCTCAAATACATAATTGGAAAGACTGCTGATAAATATGAGAATTGGTGTGGAAGCGGCGCAGTTTTCCTGCAATGCCTGCGCCAGTTCCAGACCGGATTTCCCGGGAAGGCGTATGTCTAAAAATAAGAGTTGCAATGATGCGATGTCATAAGCAAATAGTTGCTCGGCATCTTCGAAAAGGTGACAGCAGATGTCTTGTGTGGTATTTGTAAAATATTTTTCTATTTCTTCTTTCAGATGATTCCTGAAAACAGAGTCATCGTCACATATTCCAATCTGAATCATAGTGAATCTCCCTATATCTTTTTCTTTTATTATATCGTAAAGAAATCATGCAACAAGAACAGAATTCAGCCAGAAATGTGCAGAATTCAGCCAAGGTCTTGTCATGTGATGAGAGAGTTGGTAAAAAGAAGGAGAGAGGAATTGCCACTAGTGGAGAAAGAATTATGAAAATTGTAGATAAATTGATTGTGCTGTCAGGAGATGAAGATCGAGAGACTATCGAATATGGGTTATCGATTTTGTTGGATGGAATCATAACAATCACAGTGATTATGGCTTTGGGAATCCTATTTGGAAAAATAGTAGAAAGTTGTATTTTTCTGCTGTTTGGAATTGTTGGAACCAGTACATTAGGTGGTTTTCATTGCAAGACTAAATTGCGCTGTATTGTACAGTTACAACAGAGTGCAAAATAGGTGAAAAAGTATCGGTAGGGCAAGATCAAGGCTTGGTGTCTTTTGAAATTAAGGGTGGAACGTGCGTTACACCAGAGTATGAAGTGACAAATCAACTATTAAATAATTTTTCTTATGATTTGACCTATTCGGATTGTTCAGTAGAGGCGTTAGATGTTCTTGCTAAGATGAGTTTTTCTGTTTATAATGGTGAAATTGATGTGGGAATTGTTGTTACGGAACTTGCGAGAATAGGCGTGGAGTATGTGATACATAAGGAGGCTAGTATTACAGAGGGATTAAGTGAATTTGTGGAAATCGGTGTTACAATAGTTATGAAAGATAGTATGACTGTCAGTGAACAAGAACAATATAATGATTATATACATCAACTTGAGGTTCTTCAAAACCAGCAACCGGGATATCTTTGGAAGTCTATATTTACGTTATCCGCAAGTGAAATGATTGTTAATAAGAGTATGCAAACTATTAATACAACAGGATGGATAGAAATGTGTGGTGCCATCATATTATTATTAATGGAAATTGCAAAGACCTTGGCTTAAAATGATGATGCGAATAAAAACGGATGAGCAGGCGAAGAAACTGCATGAACAATTAGATGAAACTGCAACGTTTCATGGAGTACAGATTGTCCTAATGGTCGTGCTGACATTGCTTATAGCAATATTGATAATGAATTTCTGGGCACGATTTAATGTTAGAATGTGGATGAACATGTCGGAGGCGTTGGGGAACTGTGCAGATGATTATTATCGATGTGAAATGCAACAATCATACTTTGATGAATCAAAGTCTACTAAAATTTATTACGAAATGAAATCGGACGTTCTGAATAGCAAAGGGCATTTA
>CAVLBP010000001.1:0-64266 GCA_963661325.1 bacterium | reverse complement strand
GACAGATGATGTCAGCAGGCAGGAGTGTATCCTGGAAGAGATGGAAAAGATCGGCACTTGCTATATGGAACAAGGCGGCAGTACGAAGCATTTGGAAGAGACGGTCGCACATATGAAGCAGACCTTTGCCGAGACTGGCGGGTCAGAGGTACAAAAGTAAAGGTGGCAATACCATTTACATATATGAGACAAATAATAAGGGGGATTATAAAATGGCAGAGCAGACATATCAATTTGCATCAGCAGATGGAGTAACACAGATTCACGGTGTCAAGTGGATGCCGGATCAGGAGCCGGTTGCCGTGCTTCAGATCGTACATGGCATGGTAGAATACATCGAGCGTTACCGTCCGTTTGCAGAATTTTTGAACAGTAAGGGGTTCGTTGTAGTGGGACATGATCACATCGGACATGGAGAGTCTGTTTCTTCACCGGAAGAATGGGGCATCATGCATGCAAAGCATCCGAGTGACATCATGGTAGAGGATATCTACAGCAATTACAAACTGACCAAAGCAGAATATCCGACACTTCCATATTTTATCATGGGACATAGCATGGGATCTTATATGACAAGAAAATGCCTGTGTGTTAAGGCTGAGGAAATGGATGAATTGGACGGAGCCATCATTATGGGAACCGGTACAGAGAGTGACGGGACGATCAATGCCGGACTCGCCGTGATCAATCTGTTGGCATTCTTCCGGTCAGATCAGCACCGCAGTACCTTTGTCAGAGATATGACCTATGGTGCGCCTTACAAGCAGTATGACTGCACAGGTGCCACACCGGAGAAGAGTTGGCTGACAAAGGATGTTGATATCGTTAAGAAATATTATCAGGATCCAAAGTGTACATTTACATTCTCTTTAGGGGCATACCGTGGACTGGTAGAGTCTACCAAGTATGACAATGATCTAAACAATATCGCAAAGATGAAAAAAGACTTGCCGATCTTCTTTGTTTCCGGCGACAGTGATCCGGTTGGAAATATGGGTAAGGGTGTTGAGGCTGCCAGAGACAAGTTTCTTGCAGCAGGTATGCAGGATGTTTCCTTGAAATTATATAAGGATGACCGACATGAGATCTTAAATGAGACAGATCGTCAGGTGGTATATGAGGATCTGTATCAGTGGATGCAAAGTAAGATGGGAGTATAACTCGTCTGCAAGGATAAAATAGAAAATCCCTGCGGGAGACGCGTTGGCGTTTCTTGCAGGGATTTTCTGTATATTAGGCAATTTAAGCGGGGGTGTGTGCAGATGCTGGGGCGATCCCCCGCTTAAAATGCCAACTACACCTTCTTGCTAAGAAACGCCCAGAATTTCTTGAAGGGGGCGAGGTCGCCTTGGATCTCCTCGACCTTGAGGCGGTTGACCTCACTAAATCCTACCAGGATATCGTGGTTGGCTTCTGCCAGATAGTCCATGATACCATCGATGTCGGACTTGATATTTTTCGGACAATGAATGTACTGGCGCTTGGCGGCAGTGATGTGCAAGGTATAGGAAATAGAAAAGTGGTGCCACAAAAACTTATGCAGGGTGGAGTATTTGTAGATCCAGATGATCTGGCTGATCGGTACGATCGCCACACCGTAATTGGAAGTCTCAATAAAATAATGCTCCGTAATGAACATATCTTCTGTTGCCAACTGTGGCAGGGTCGCCAGTTCTTCCTCGGCCTCCGCTAATATCTTACGTGGTTTGCCATAACAGCGAAGCCTCTGTACAGGTACGGAGAAAACCGGAAAGGCAATGTAGATGGCATAGCGAATGATGCTGATACAGGCGTAAAGTCCGCTTAGCAGGTAAACCATAAGAAAAAGTACGGTCTGCAGGTTGGTTGCATCAGGCTGAGAGATCATATAAGGAGATATGGTAGAGGCAATGCCATCCTGTGACCAGGCCAAATCTTCTGATAAATAAAGAAAAAGCTTGTTCATGGCATGGGAATGGTAGAGAACCTTGCCACGGATTTTTATCTTATCAATGGTTGGCAGACCCTGCTGCGAATCATCCGGGTTCAAAAGGACAATAATGCAGTCGTCACCCATATTTGTGTAATAATAGTAACCGACAGTGGTATCAAGCCATCGCTTGGTATACCCAGTAAAGTAAAGATCTCTGAGAGTGATTTCAACATATTGCCTGTTATTTTTATATAATTTCTCTATATCATTGTCTCTGCTGACATGTGCCGGTTTTATCAGGCTGCTGATCGGGTAAAAAAAGGCCAGAACGATCAGGATGATAAGAAAAATGATAGGAGAAACGATTCTACGCTGATAAAATGAACGGATATGCCTGCTGATATAGTGTTCAAAGTTTTCTTTCATAAGATGCCAATGCTCCTAAAATCTGTTTTTTTCAGTATAAAGTTTGCATAGAAAATTTTCAAGGTGCAGAGCGTGACATATCTTGCATTAAGGGGGATGATTTGATAAAATTATCCTGTATCACTGTATAATTATACAGGATGGAAACCGAAAGTTTACCGTATGGGATAAAAGATACAATGAGGGAGTTTTCAATGATGGAAAAGAAAAAGGAATATCGGATCATACCCTACACAATTGTGGCATTGCTGATTGATATGCTGGGACGCACCCTGGCAGACAAATGCATGCTGCCAATCTGGTGTGATTCCCTTGGCACGTTTATGATCGCATATGTAGCAGGCCCGGTATGCGGTGGTATTGTTGGCTTTATGAACAACATTATCTATGGCATATTTTTGCAGCAGCAATCGGTCTTCTGTGTGATCGGTGCGGTGATCGGTGTAGCAGTGGGCTGGGCAGCCAGAAAACAATATTTTGAGAACCAGTTCAAGACTATGTCATTGGGAATGGTGCTGGCCTTGTTTTCTACGCTGGTAGCTACTATTTTAAAGGTTACCGTATATGATGGATCCATTCAGAATGTATGGGGCAGCCAACTGGCTTTGTTGTGTATGGATAATGGCTTCCCTAAAATTGCGGCCTTGTTTTTGGGACAGTTTTATGTAGAATTTTTGGACAAGCTGGTCTGCGTAGAGGTTGTTTTCGGCTGCGTCCGCCTGGTACGGAAGAGAAGAGGCGGGACAGAAGGCAAGATAAAAGTGACCGGTTTTATGCTGCTTCTTGTTGCGGGTATTTGTCTCTTACATGGAAATGATGTCTTTGCTGCAGAGGATAAGATCGACTATGATTCTTATCTGCATAACGAATATGCAAGCGAAGAAGGTCTTCTGTCGGGCGAAGCCAACGATATAGAACAGACTAAGGATGGTAAACTCTGGATTGCCACCTATGCCGGACTTTATAAATATGACGGCAATAAATTCAAACTCTGCAATGATCTGCCGTCCGTAAAGAGTGTTATTAGCCTTTATACAGACGACGAAGGACGCCTGTGGGTCGGGACCAATGATAATGGCATTTCCATGCTGATTAATGAACAGGTTGTCAATACCATCAGTGAGGAAGACGGTCTTCTGTCTAATTCTGTAAAGGATATCGTCAGTGACGCCCATGGCAATTACTATATTGGGACGACAGAGGGAATATCGGTCATTTCTTTAAATGGTGGCATGCGTATTGTCAAAAACTACGAAGATATAAAAAATGTCTATCATATGTCATCCGATCATAATGGAAATGTAGTTGCGGCGTCGGAAAGAGGCGAGGTCTACTGGTTTAAGGATGGAGAAATCGTGGAGAGCCTTACTTCGGCTATCCAACAGAAAAACATCAGGGGCGTTTTCTTTACAAGCGATGACAGGCTTTTCCTTGGCACGGCAGATGATATGATCTATATGTATGATCTTTCCGGCGATGCACCGCGTCTTTTAAAGACTTTGCAGCTGGACGATATAGAGACGATCAATTATTTTTACGAAACGGACGATGGAGATATTTTTGTCTGTGCGGATAATGGTATGGCGGTCATCTATGCGGATGGCACTTATACCAGATTGAATACAGATGATTTTTCCAGTGCGATCTATAGCATGCTGGTGGATTATCAGGGGAACCTCTGGTTCTGCTCAGCCAGACAAGGATTGCTGAAAATGAGCAAATCCCCGTTTCAGGAACTTTTTTCTCAGGTTGGTGTAGAGTCAGCTGTGGTCAATACCACGGAGATCTGGGATAATCTTCTTTTCTGCGGTACGGACAGTGGACTCGTTATTATAGATGAGATCAAGGGAACGCAGATCAATAATGAACTCAGTACCATGCTGGCTAACACCAGAATACGTGGAATCAAGGCGGACAGTCAGGGCAACCTCTGGATCGCAACAACAGGTCTGGGACTTTGCAGGGTGCAAAAGGATGACCAGGGCAATTATCAGATCCGCATGTTTACAGAAGACGACGGTATGCCGGGAATGCGTTTTAGAAATATATATGAAGCAGAGGACGGATCCATTATTGTATGCGGTGATTACGGCGTTGCTGTTCTTAAAAACGAGAAGATCACAAACGTATATCGCCAGCAGGACGGACTAAAGAATGAGAAATCTCTCTGTCTGTTGGAGTATCAGGGTGCCTTGTATGTTGGCTCTGACGGCGGTGGCATTACCATCATCAAGAATGGAAAAGTGAGCGGACATATTGAGAAGAAAGACGGACTTTCTTCCGGTGTTGTTATGCGTATGGTTTATGACGCTTCTACAGACGGCATGTTTATTGTTACCAGTAATGGTCTTTGTTATATGTATGCAGATGGAAATATCAAAAATCTGGATCAGTTTCCATATAGCAACAATTACGACATGGTATGTGACGATGGCACATGCTGGATCTTGGGAAGTGCCGGGATCTATGTTGCAAAGTCGGAGGATCTGATCACAAATACCAGAACGGAGTACCCTCTAATGGATGCAAAACGAGGTCTGCGCTCGTCCCTGACAGCGAATGCATGGATGTGCAGAGAGGGAGATCTTCTGTATTTGTGCAGTGGTACGGGAGTGATCAAGGTCAATATGTCTAATTACGACATTACGGCCAAGTCCTACCGTATGCTTATGGATTATGTTACCGTGGATGGAACACAGACCAAGATCAGTCGTTCGGATGTATTGACCCTGTCTGCAGATGCATCGAAGATTACCTTTGAGCCGGAGATCCTGAATTACTCTGTATATGATCCTTACATCAGTTATTATCTGGAAGGATATGATACGGCAGAGACCACCTGCCTGCTTAGTGAATTCAGTAAAGTTACTTACACGGATCTGAAATCGGGCACCTATATTTTTCATATTTCTATTCTGGACGGTTTGGACGGCAGTATTATGGAGACTGCTAATTACACCATAGAAAAAGACCGGGAGATGTATCAGAACGGCTGGTTTTACATCTACGTATGGCTGATTATTGGTCTGGTTCTGGTTTGGATTACCTGGTCGGTTACAAGAGCCCAGTCCCAGAAGACAATCCTGCGTCAGCAGTATGCACTTGAGTATGCACAAAAGCAGATCGAGATGGGAAATGAGACCATTTTATCCATTGCCCGGACGGTGGATGCCAAGGATACCAATACGAGTCAGCATTCTTTCCGTGTATCAGAATACTCGGTGGCTATTGCAAGACGTCTTGGATATCCGGAGGCAAAATGCGAGAACTTAAGACAGATGGCACTTTTACACGATATCGGAAAGATCGGTATACCGGATGCCATACTAAACAAGCCGGCAAGATTGACGGATGAGGAATACGATATCATGAAGTCTCATGTAGTCAAGGGGGCGGAGATCCTAAAGGATTTCAAGATGATCGAAAATGTAGATCTGGGAGCCTTATATCATCATGAAAGATACGATGGGACAGGGTATTGCCACGGACTCAAAGGCGAAGAAATTCCGATTGAAGCACGTATCATTGGTATCGCAGATGCCTTTGATGCTATGACGGCAAACCGTGTGTATCGAAAACAACTGGATCTGGATTATGTCATTTCAGAGTTGAAGCGCTGCAGCGGCACACAATTTGATCCTAAATTGGTAGAGATCATGCTTTCCCTGATCGAGGATGGAACGATAGATGTAGAGAGTCTGTATGCAAAGTCAAAGGAGGAGTCATAGGATGAAAAAGAAATATATCTTGTGTGCGGCTACAACTTTGGTTATGTGCCTCGTATCTCTGATCCTTGTTCAAGTGACAAAGACAGATGGAAAGCACCTAAAGATTGGTTTTGTTTTTTCCGGTGATGAGATTACGCCTTATACAGAGAATTTTATTGATGCACGAGACAGCCTGGAAAGCGCATATGGAGATCAGATTGAGTGTGTGAACAAGTACAATGTGTCGGACGATCAGGTAGGGGAATTTGTTGAAGAACTGATTGATGATGGCTGTGACTATATCATTGCGACAAATTATGATTACGAAGAAAAGGTAAAGGAGATCGCAGCAGAGCATCCGGAAGTGGAATTTTGTGTGCCGACCGGAGATAATGCCAATACGGACACGGTTCTATCCAATTATCACAACTGTTATGCTACCATTTATGAGGGGCGTTATGTCTGTGGTGTAATTGCAGGTGAAAAGATCCAGGAGATGATCGACAGCGGCATCATTACGGCAGACGAGGCCAAAGTTGGCTTTGTGGCTGCCTATCCTTATGCTCAGGCAATTTCCGCATATACTGCATTTTATCTGGGTGTTCAGTCAGTTGTTCCGGAAACTACGATGATGGTTGAATACACAAATACCTGGATGGATTATTACAAGGAAAAGGAAGCGGCAACGGAACTGATCGAACAGGGATGTGTGGTGATTTCCCAGCATTCCGATACAGTGGGACCGGCGACAGCCTGCGAGACGTCTACCAGGACCACCCCTGTTTATCATGTGGGATACAATCAGTCCATGACGGATATTGCACCAACAAGGTCTCTTGTCAGTTGTTCCGTGGATTATTCCTATTATTTCAAGGAGTCTGTAAGTGCTCTTTTAAAAGGGAAAAAGATCGAGGATTGCATTGATGGCAAGGTGTTTGGCCAGGATGCCGTTGCAGGACTTAAGGAGGGATGGGTGCGTATACTTGATATGAATACAGCCATCCTGCCGGAAGATATTGACACAGTCGTTGATGATACGGTTAAGAAACTGGAAAATGGTTCGATCGAAGTTTTCTCAGGATCCTTTACCGGTACCGATCCGCAGGATCCGACCGACACAATAGATCTCTCTACTCCATATAAGGAGAATGAGAAGGCGTCGGCACCATCATTCCATTATGTTTTAGATGATGTGATCACGGTAATAAATTAGGATTGCAAACATTTTACAAGAAAAGATATATTAGGCGGCTGTTCGATAAAACGCCAATTATAATATAGGAAAGGAACATGAAAATGCAGATAATGACAGGTATGTCAACAAAAACAGATGTTGCGGCAGCGGTTGAGGAAGTTTCTGCAGGAATACGAAACCCAAAGTTACTGATTTTATTGACTTCTTACAAACTATTGGAGGAGGCGTCTCGCCTGCTCAAGCAAAAATACGGACAGGTGCCGATGATAGGTACCAGTTCCACAACCTACCTGAAGTCGGAATCATCGGATGAAAGAATGATTCTGATTGGATATGGACAGGATGCAGTTGCGGAGGTGGGGCTGATACACAATTTATCCAGAGTTCCAATGGCGGATATTCCGGTCATGGAAGAAAAGATAAAAAAGGTGAGCCCCGGAAAGGACAATACAGTTTGTTTAGAATTTTGCACGAATGATGAGGAGCGCCTTGTCACAACAATGAATGTGGCACTGGAAAATGCCGGTATTACCCTTGCAGGTGGTACAGTTTTTGGTGTGCCGGAAGGAAAAGACGCATATGTGATGGTGGATGGTCAGTTGCATGGTGATGCATGCGCTTATGCTATCATTAAGAATACGACAGGCAAGATCCGGATATATTCCGAACTGATTTTTAAGCCGCTTGCCGGAGCAAAGCAGCATATTGCAACATCTGTAAATCTTGCAAATAAGGAATTGCTGACCCTTGATGACAGACCGGCAGCAAGTGTATATTGTGAAGATGCTGGTGTCGGACCGGAACAGGTAGCGACCAATGTACTGACAAATCCTTTGGGAAGAGTGATCGGAGACGAGATCTACATTGCATCGCCATATGCAGTCGGCGAGCATAATTCACTGATCAATTACAAGAAGATCAATGAAAATGACATGATCAGTGTTATGGAACTCGCAGATTATGAGCAGATCGGTCAAGAGACCAGACAGAAGATACAAACAGAAAATAAAAAGATATCTTTTGTATTCTCGATCAACTGCATTTACCGCCATCTTTTATATACCGATCGGAATTACCTGACACCATTTTTAACGGATATGGCAAAACTCGGACCGCACGTTGGTATTGTAGGCGGCGGAGAACAATACGGCAAACAACATGTAAATCAAACCATGGTCGCAGTAGTATTTGAATAGAGGGGGAGACAGGATGAACTTTTTTACAAGGAAAAAAACAGAAGATACAGAACAAGTTGAAAATCAAGAGAAAAGCACTGGAGCAGAAAGAAAGATGCAGGCTTTGCAGTCTGTGGGACGTTTTTTGACAGAACAAAAAGAAAGATTACAGGATGAGGAGAAACATACTATAGAAGGAGTCAATGTGATCCAGGAATCTTTTGACATGGTAGAAGAAAAATACGAGGCTATTTCCCATTCTGTAGAGGATTTCCAGAATGAATTCAGGAATGTGGAAAAGATCACCTCGGCTTTTGACGGAATCGTATCTGAGTTGGTCGAAGCGGCAGACCATACCTATCAAGGGATTGAGGAAGTGGACGCCAGCAGCAGCAGTGTGACGCGTACCATTGATGAAGTGCAGAACGTATTTGAACAGTTTCAGCACAACTTCGATGAGATCAGGGGCAAGGTAGAGATGATCAGTGGTTTTGCAAGTCAGACAAATTTGCTGGCACTTAATGCGTCCATTGAGGCGGCAAGAGCCGGTGAAGCAGGAAGAGGCTTTGCAGTAGTTGCGGATTCTGTTAATGACCTGTCAAAGGAAATTCAAAGCGTGGTAGCATCCATTCGTGAAAGTATGGAAGAACTAAATGAAAGCAACAATCGTCTGGTTAATTCCATCGAAAATACAAAGGCTGCCATTGAGGAGTCCCATGATAAAGTTGCCAGAACGCAGGAGACGGTATCGGGTATCAAAGATGTAGCGGAAGATGTTACAACCCAGAGTGAGGAGATGGCAGCGGTCTTTGCTTCATGCCAGACAGCTATTGACGCGATTTCTGACAATATTACAGATTCTGTGCAGTATTTCAAACAGGTAGATGGAGATATCGAGGATATCAAAGTAAAGATCACAAAAAAAGGCTTTATGTTTGAAGACATGAGCAACATTTTAGAACAGATCGATCCTCTGACGGATCTGACGACGAGGACTAAAAGATAGACGGGGGAAAGAAGCATGACAACAGATAAGAACAGGCTGGGGGGTATCAAAAAGATAATTATCATTCTGCCTGTGGTCATTCTTATTATGCTCATAGGAGAGATCTCCTATGTGAAATATTTCAATGCAAAAGAACACGTTTTGAAAGGAGCAAAGGAAAGTGAAGGCGTGAGTGTGACGATCGCCGGAAAGGAAGATTCTACAAGTTCCTGGCTCAAGCGTGGTTATGATCTTTATGGCGAGACTGTGGATCTGCAAGCCCAGACCATGGATGTAAACATGGTCAATAAATCCAAATACGAAATAAAAGACTGGCAGATGCGGGTTGACATTCAGGATGACTGTCTGATCAATCAGGCATGGTGCGGTACGGTCGAGATACACCAGAACGTAAACGGAGATAGCAAGGTGCAGACCCTTGATCTGAGAAATTACAAGCTGGAAGATGTGACACTGGATTATCTTTATGATGGCGACCTTTTGATTCCGCTTTACAAAGGGGATTATGTCATTTATTATCCATCCGAAAAAAACGATGAGATGCCGGTGGCAAAAGGGGCAGAACTGACTATGGGATTTATCCTGTATTACCTGGATTTTCCAGAGTCAACGACCTATCAGGTGACCTATCATTTTCACCGTACGATCATGGATGGACAGAATATTTATCTGATCGTGGCATTGATTATCTTTTGGCTGGTCTCACTGATACTTTATATTGCATCTGATGTGACTTACAAGAAAACAGTCAAGGAGATGGAGATCAAAAAATCCGGGATCCTCAGTCTGTCAGACATGTATTCCATTATTTATATCATTGATCTAAAGTCGGATACGCTGACACCTGTGGTCGCAGATGAAGAGTCAGAAAAACTCAGACCGAAGAACAAGGGAGCAGCCAAGCAGTTGCGAGGCATGTTTGAATATGACAGTGCTGATTCTTATAAGGAATTGGCCTATGAATTTTGCGATCTTACCACCTTGGCAGAACGTTTAGAAGGCAAGAATACCATTGCTTTCGAGTATGTCAGCGTCAACTATGGCTGGTGCCGTACCCGTTTCTTTGCTATGGATCGGGCGGATGATGGAAGTCTGGAAAAAGTTGTCTTTGCCATCCAGGTGATCAATGAGGAGAAAAAGGAAATTGAATCCATCATTGATCGGGCAGACGAGGCAGAGCATGAGAGTAAAGCAAAGTCTACTTTCCTGGCCAATATGTCTCATGAGATTCGTACGCCTATCAATACCATCATTGGTCTCAACACAATGATTCTCAGAGAATCCAAGGAGCCGGCTATCCGGTCTTATGCCAAGAATGTAGGGAATGCATCCAATATGCTATTGTCTCTGATCAATGGTATCCTTGATATCTCAAAGATCGAGGCTGACAAGATGGAACTGGTGTCGGAAGAGTATTCTTTCCGCCAACTCCTCAAGGATGTCATCAGTATGGTCAGGACAAGAGCAGAGTTTGATCGTTTGGATTTTAAATGCAATATTGCAGAAAACATCCCGAATCTTTTATATGGAGATATGATACGCCTGAAGCAGGTTATCATAAATCTGATTACCAATGCAGCAAAATACACAGATGAGGGCAGCGTTACCCTTACCATCTATGGAAAAGTACATGAAGACCAGTTGCATCTTCTGATATCGGTTAAGGACACAGGTATCGGTATCCGTGAGGAAGATTTGAAAAAACTGACTGACCGATTTTCCAGATTTGATGAAAAAAGAAATCATGCAGTGGAGGGAACGGGTATAGGTCTGAATCTTGTAAATGGTATTTTGGGGCTGATGGATTCAGAACTTCATGTTATCTCCCAATATGGGGAGGGAAGCGAATTCTACTTTGAGGTAGAGCAGAAGGTAGTGGATGAAAGTCCGATCGGTGTCTTTGACCTGGACGAAGAGGATGAGACAGATGAAGCCTATCAGGCGCTCTTTTCCGCACCGGATGCTAAGGTTCTGGTAGTAGATGATAATGCGATGAACCTGACGGTATTTACGGAACTCTTAAAAGAAACCCAGGTGCAGATCGACGCTGTTAGCTCCGGTCGTATGTCTCTGGAAAAGACGAAGAAGAAAAAATACGATCTGATCTTTATGGATCACATGATGCCGGAAATGGATGGCGTTGAGGCTATGCATGCTATCCGAAATCAAGAGGACGGTATGAATAAAAAAACGACAATCATTGCATTGACGGCGAATGCCCTAAAAGGAGCCAAAGAAGAATATTGTGGTATGGGATTTGATGATTTTCTGGCAAAACCGATCCAGCCTGAAATTCTGGAGAAGCAGATACTGCAGTACCTTTCACCGTCACTTGTAAAGAAGAATCAGAAAAAGACTGAAAAAAGAGAAGACGAGACCAAACTTCCGGTAATCTCCGGCGTGGATGTAGCATATGGATTGAATCATACGGGCGGGATGAAGAGTTATCTGGCGGTGCTAAAACAGTTTGAAACGGTAGCAGGTTCAGAACTGGCAGAATTGCGCACATATTTTGACGCAATTCAGGAAGATCCGTCTGATCGTGACAGTCTTAGAAGTTTCCGTATTAAGGTGCATGCTATGAAGGCTTCTGCTAATATCATGGGAGCTTTTCAGGTCTATGGCCTTGCGGCTTCACTGGAAAATGCTGCCATATCCGACAGGACGGACAAGATCCTTGCAATGGCACCTTACTTCTTTGAGGATTGGGAGAAGCTTGGAAAGGCTGTGGCGGACAGCCTGCCAAAGGAAGAGAAAAAGGATCAGATGCCATCCGGTGAAGACTTGGGATCCATTCTGCATCTTTTAAAGACAAGTATGAATGCATATGATATCAAGAGTGCAGATACCCTTATGGAAAAATTGCAGTCCTATCCTTGGAACGAAGAAAAGGAAAAATTGCTTGCGGAATTGCAAAACGCGGTGGCTAATCTGGACGCCCCCAAGACAGCAGAACTATGTGAGGCTTTAAATAAATAGCAGAATATATGGACAGAGAGGAGAAATAGTAAATCATGATAGGATTATGTGATTTCCTGTTTTTAGAAGACGACGAACAATCTTTTATCATTCGCTCATTAAAAGAAAATCTGAAAAATTCCGGTTATGAAGTAGATACCTGTAATATTCACATGAAGCAGTTACAGACAATCAGCCAGATGCCCAAATTTTTTATTGTAGATGCGGAACTTTTGTTGAAAAATGTAGATTCCAGAGTCTATCTGTATGACCGATGCATTGAGTTCAACAGAAAGATCATTCTGATTGGCTATCGCAATACCCTGCAGAGTCTGTACGATGTGAGTGCTACCAATGTGTTTGCAGCAAGTTTTGAACGGCCGGTCAACAATACGGAGATTGTAGAAAAGTTGAAGACCCTGGTGAATGGCTACGATGCAAAAGGCGCGAAAAAGAGTATATTAGTGGTGGATGATTCTCCGTCCTTTCTGCGACTGGTATCGGAATGGCTGGAGAGGGATTACAATGTCAATGTTTGTCCCTCGGCGACAGCGGCTTTTCACATGATCGAGACAAATAAGCCGGATCTGATCCTTTTAGATTATGAGATGCCGGTCTGCAATGGGGCACAATTTTTGGAGATGCTTCGAAATGAGCCTACAATGGCAGACGTACCGGTCATGTTTTTGACATCCAAGGACGATGCACAGACCGTGAAATCTTTGATCGCACTGAAGCCACAGGGCTACCTCTTAAAGAGTCAGTCTAAGGAAGCCACACTTCATGCGATTGCAGAAGTATTTATTAAGGAGCAGTTAAGATAAATGGCAACAACAGGATTTGGATTGTGCCTGATCGTAGCAGTTTTTGTTGTGATCCTGATGGCAGCGAAAAATTACGAAAATATCAATATTTACGATTGGACGATCGTCCTTCTGATCCCCATCGTTATTCTGGGATACTGGCTCAAGTCCAGGGTGACGACATCGGAGGCGGCAGAGATGGCCTTTTGTTTTATTTATCTGGACAGTACGGTCTTGCTCATGGTTTCTTTTTTTGCTATGACCCATACCTTTGGACTGCATGTAAAAGCCAGATACAAACTGCTTGGCTACGGGATTGCATTGATCCATGCGGCCGTTGTGTGGGTATCATTTGGGACAAACTTATATTATAGTTCTCTGACAGTGACCATAAAGGATGCGGGGAGTGTCACCAAGATGACCTCCGGACCGCTTAAGATCATACATCTGATCTATCTGATCATTGTCATGGGAGCAATCGCCGGGACTATGATCGTCATGTATTTGAAAAAGGGAACTCATTCCAGAAAACTGCTCCATAATTACTCTTTCATGGCAGCACTTTTTGTTGTTGTATATGTGGCAGAATGTGTGTTTGACGTGGATTTTTCCTTTTTACCGTATTTCTATGCTGCGTCATCTGTATATATAGCCGTCAATTATGATCATATGCATCTGCATGATATCTCAAGCATAGTATCTCAGCAGCAGAAATATTCCAATCGACGGGGCTACGTGGCGCTGAACAGGCAAATGGATTTTATGAGCTGCAATGAGAGAGCCTTCACGTTTGTACCATTTCTGGAAAAGCAGTATGTGGATGAAAAATTGCCAAAAGAAGAAAAATTCTTTTCGGACATGCTGGCAAGGTATCAAAAAGACGGAACCGTATCCAAAAAGTTTTCTGTAGGGGATATGGTCTGCATCTGTGAGATCTCTGAGATTTCCTTCCGCCGGGATGGGAAAATTCAGGGATATCTCTTTGATTTCCGGGATGCTACGGATGAACAAAGAACTCTGGATATCATGAAGTCCTACAACGAGACACTGAGTGCAGAAGTTGCCAAAAAGACACAAAATATTGTTGACATACAGAGAAAGATCACCATTGGTATGGCAAACATTATTGAGAACCGTGATGACAACACCGGAGGACACGTTAAGAGAACAAGTGACGTAATGGCGATTTTGGTCGAGGAAATTCAGAAACGCGGAAATCTTAAGATGGACGAACAACTGGCGGAAGATATTGTGCGGGCGGCACCTATGCATGATCTTGGCAAGATATCTGTGGACACATCTATTCTCTGCAAGCAGGGAAAGCTGACAGATGAAGAATATGCCACCATGAGACTGCATGCTGAAAAGAGTGGCGAGATGGTACACATCCTTTTGGATGGTGTAGAGGAAGACCATTTTGTAAATGTTGCCTTCAATATTGCCCGATATCATCATGAACAATGGGATGGCAGAGGATATCCGGATGGATTGGTTGGCAGTATGATACCAATCGAGGCGAGACTCATGGCCGTAGCGGATGTCTATGATGCTCTTGTTAGCACCCGCTGCTATAAAGAAGCGATGGGATTTCAGGAAGCAAAAGAGATCATGTTAGATGGTATGGGATCCCAGTTCGATCCGAATCTGCGTGTTATCTTTTTGTCTTGTGTTGATAGATTGGAAAAATATTATCAAAGTATGCAATACTAACACAAAAATGTGTTAGTATTACATATGGTTAAAATCGAGCAGAGGGAATATGGCAGCGTACGAAAGTTTTGCAGAGGTCTATGACCTTTTTATGGATAATGTGCCTTATGATGTCTGGAAAGACAACTTACTGGGCATTTTAGGACAGTATAAGATTACAGAGGGGCTGGTGGCAGAGTTGGGCTGTGGTACCGGCAAAATGACAAGACGTCTGGCTGAAGCCGGATATGACATGATCGGCATTGACAATTCTTACGAAATGCTTGGTATTGCTATGGAACATCCCGCAGAGGGCATCCTTTATCTGTGCCAGGATATGCGGGCTTTTGAGTTGTATGGCACGGTCGCGGCAGTGGTCAGTGTATGTGATTCCATGAACTATATCGTGGACTATACAGATCTGGTCGAGGTTATACGCCTAGTCAACAATTATCTGGATCCGGACGGTATCTTTATCTTCGATATGAATACAACCTATAAGTATCGCAGTCAACTGGCGGACAATACCTTTGCCGAGAATCGTGAACAGGGCAGTTTTATCTGGGAGAATACCTTTGATGAGGCGACCGGGATCAACGAATATGACCTGACGCTTTATATTCAGGATGAGGAAGATCCGGATTACTTTATGCGATTTGAAGAGGTGCATTATCAGCGCGCCTATGAGATAGAAGAGATCAAAAAGGCATTGCGTGAGGGCGGTATGGATCTGCTTGAGATCTTAGATGCAGATACCATGGCAGGAGTTTCGGAAGAGACCGAGCGCATTTACGTCATTGCAAGAGAAGTGGGAAAGAAGAGGATAACAGATGAGTGCATATAAAGATTACATTGTAAGAGCAACAGCAGCAGATGACGCTATCCGGGCATTTGCCATTACATCAAAGGATCTGGTGGAATTTGCCAGAGCAAGCCACAATACCAGTCCGGTCGTTACGGCGGCATTGGGACGTATGCTTTCGGCGGCTGCCATGATGGGCATTATGATGAAGGGGGACGACGACATGCTGACCCTACAGATCCAAGGCAACGGACCTATGAAAGGGATCACGGTCACAGCGGATGCCAAGGGACATGTCAAAGGGTTTGCCAATGTGCCGGATGTCATGCTGCCACCCAATAAGGACGGCAAATTAGATGTCGGCGGAGCCATCGATCTGGGAATCATGCGCGTGATCAAGGATATGGGCTTAAAAGAGCCTTATGTAGGCACCGTGCCATTGCAGACGGGAGAGATCGCAGAAGACCTGACCTATTATTTTGCGACCAGTGAGCAGGTGCCGTCTTCGGTCGGACTTGGCGTTTTGATGAATAAAGATAATACAGTGGCACAGGCAGGAGGATTTATCATCCAGCTCATGCCATTTACCTCCGATGAGATCATCGAGAAGTTAGAAGAAAATATCAAAAATCTGCCATCGGTGACCACCATGTTATCCGAGGGCAAGACACCGGAGCAGATTTTAGAGACGGTTCTGGCGGACTTTGATGTGACCTTCCATGAGACAGTGGATGCAGGCTTTGTCTGCGATTGTTCCGCAGAGCGTGTAGAGAGAAGCCTGTGCAGTCTTGGGGATGAGGATGTGGCAGACATCATTGCAGATGGCAAGCCGATCGAGGTCAAATGCCAGTTCTGCAACAAGGCATACAATTACACCGTTGACGAATTGATCGAGATGCGTAAGCGCAAATAAGATAAGAGAGAAGAGTATGAAAGACGGATTTATCAAGGTGGCTTGCATCACGCCAAAGGTGCGTGTTGCGGATGTCACTTACAATGTAAAACAGATACAAGAGGCAATGGAAGAAAGTGCCAAGGCGGGGGCTATGGTCGTGGTATTCCCGGAACTTTGCATTACGGGCTATTCCTGCCATGACCTCTTTTATCAGCGCACCCTGTTGGCACAGGCAAAGGAAGGTCTTTTGATGCTGGCAGAAAAGACAGCAGATCTGCCGGGGATTTTCTTTGTCGGACTGCCATGGGAACAGCAGGGTAAATTATACAATGTTGCCGCAGCACTATGTGGTGGAAAGGTGCTGGGGCTTGTGCCAAAGACCTATCTGCCAAATTATGCAGAGTTTTATGAGGCAAGACAGTTTACGTCAGGCATGCAGGAGGTCACAAAAGTTTTTTTGGCAGGGCAGGAGACAGAGATCCCCTTCGGAACGGATCAGATCTTTTCCTGTAAAGAAATACCGGAACTTGTCATAGCATCTGAGATCTGTGAAGATCTCTGGACACCTTGTCCGCCGTCCGGCAGGCATTGCCTGCATGGAGCGACCTTGATCGCCAACCTGTCCGCCAGTGATGAAGTGACGGGCAAAAATGCATACCGCAGGGATCTGGTGGCTATGACATCAGCACGCATGTATTGTGCATATCTCTATGCCAGCGCAGGAGAGGGTGAATCCACACAGGATGTTGTCTATTCCGGACACAGTCTGATCGCAGAAAACGGCAGTATTTTAGCGGAGAGTGACCTCTTTGCGACCGGAATGCTCATCAGTGAAGTAGATGTCTATGCGATCGCTGCAAAGCGTCATATGATGTCTACCTATGAGATGCAGACAGAGCATGCCTATCATGTGAGCACATTTTCTCTGCCGGTGCAGGAGACAGCCCTGACACGTTTTGTAGATAAGGCACCATTTGTGCCATCAGATGAGGCGAGCCTGCGCAGACGCTGTGAGGAGATTTTAGACATTCAGTCTATGGGCTTAAGGAAGCGGCTGGCACACACTGGTGCAAAGAAGGCGGTGATCGGCATTTCCGGTGGTCTGGATTCGACTCTGGCGCTTTTGGTTACTGTGCGTGCTTTTGATATGCTGGGCTTGGATCGAAAAGGTGTGATCGCAGTGACCATGCCGGGATTTGGAACGACAGACCGCACCTACCAGAATGCGGTTTCCATGATAAAAAGTCTGGGAGCGACCTTCCGTGAGATTTCGATCCGGGATGCCGTACTCCAGCATTTTGCGGATATCGGACAGGATCCGGACTGCCATGATGTGACCTACGAAAACGGACAGGCAAGGGAACGTACCCAGATCCTTATGGATATTGCCAACAAAGAGGGAGGAATGGTCATCGGGACTGGAGATATGTCGGAACTGGCACTGGGCTGGGCGACTTACAATGGCGATCATATGTCAATGTATGGGGTCAATGTATCTGTACCAAAGACACTTGTGCGCTATCTGGTTTCCTACTATGCGACCTATCTTGCAGATGAAGAACTTGGTGCAGTTTTGCGTGATGTCTTAGACACCCCGGTATCGCCGGAACTCCTGCCGCCAAAGGATGGCGTGATCGCGCAAAAGACAGAAGAGTTGGTAGGTCCATACGAATTGCATGATTTCTTCTTGTATCATCTGATGCGTTATGGCAGTGAGCCGAAAAAAATATATCGTCTGGCAAAATATGCTTTCGCAGAGGATTATGATGAGACCACGATCCTAAAGTGGCTGCATACATTTTATCGCAGATTTTTTGCCCAGCAGTTCAAACGCTCCTGTCTGCCGGACGGACCAAAGGTTGGTACGGTCAGTCTGTCACCACGAGGAGATCTCAGAATGCCTTCAGATGCATGTGCCGAACTATGGATGGAACAGATCGCATCTTTATATAAATGAGCGTAGAGTAAGGGAAAGGTAGTTATTATGTTAAAGTTATTTTCAAAAAAAGGTGAAGAAACGGAAGCACCATCGACTGTGGAAACAAGCACAGAAGAGACAAAGAACGTTGACAAAAAGAAGATCGCCATCATTGGCGGTAGTGTCTTAGGGGCACTATTGATCGTTTTTGTGGGATTTGGCATCTTTTTCCAGAGTCACTTCTTCTTCCGCAGTACGGTCAATGGTGTGAAGGCTTCCGCAGCAAGTGCGAAAACAATGGCAAGTCGTCTGAAGGACGCCGCCGATGGTTATGAACTTGCAATCGTTGACAGCGAGGGAAAGGAGGAGACCTTATCAGCGGAGGATCTTGGACTGGAGATTTCTATCAGTGAGGATGAGGTCAATGCCATCCTCAAGAAGCAGAATGGATTTTTATGGGTCTACCGTTTGTTTGTTCCGAAGTCCTATATGAACGATGCACTGGTATCCTGTGACACCGACACACTAAAGGAAAGTGTTTCGAAATTGGATTGTGTGACAAATGAGGACGTAACAGCGACGGAAAATGCCAAGGTATCCTACAAGGATGGTAAATTTGTTGTCACAAAGGAAGTTTACGGCACGGAGATTAACCTTGCCACACTGGATAAAAAGGTAAAGAAGGCAGCCTTATCTTTGCAAAAGTCTTTGGATCTGACCAAGAATAAATGCTACAAACAGCCGAAATACACAGAGGACAGCAAGGAAGTCAAAACACTTATTGAGACACTGAATGGCTATCTGGACACCGATATTACCTATCAGATTGGAAGTGCAAGCGAATCTGTACCAAAGGACACCATCGGCTCGTGGCTTTCCGGGGATGATGACATGCAGCCGGCATTTGATACGGAGAAAATGACAGAGTTTATCTCTACCATGAGCAAGAAATATGATACATATGGGCAGCCAAAGCAGTTGGCGACCCAGTATGGAGTTACCGTTACCGTACCGGGCGGAAATTACGGTTGGCGTATTGATAAAGAAGGTGAAGTGGCACAACTGGTGGAGGACCTGAAAGGTGGAAAGGACGTTAGCCGTGATTTCGTTTATCAGTACACCGCAGCCAGCCATGACGGCAACGACTATGGCAACAGTTATGTGGAGATCAATCGTACGGCGCAGCATGTATATCTGGTCGTAAATGGATCTGTTGTTATGGATACGCCTTGTGTTACCGGCAATCCGAACAACGGACACGTGACACCTTGTGGGGCTTTCCGTATTACATACTGTGAGAGAAATGCCATCCTTAAGGGGGCAAACTATAGAACACCGGTATCTTACTGGATGCCGTTTAACGGCGATATCGGTCTGCATGATGCGACCTGGCAGAAGTCCTTTGGCGGACAGCGTTATCGTGAAGGGTATGGCTCCCATGGTTGTGTCAACCTGCCGCTTTCGGCTGCCGGAACCATCTTTAGTTATGTGCAGGCAGGCTTCCCGGTACTCATGTATGATCTGGCAGGTACCGAGACTGTGGATTCTCTGACCCAGCAGCAGGCAGATGCCTGCAAGAATGCCATCAATGCCATCGGCAGCGTGACGGCGGACAGCGGGGCAGCCATTTCCGCAGCACGCAGTTCCTACGATGCCTTAACGGATTCCGGCAAGGCATGTGTAGACAACTATCAGGTACTGGTAGATGCGGAAAATGCATATGCAAATATCTGGGCTGGTATTGCACAGCAGGCAGATGCGGATGCACAAAATCAGGCAAATACAGTCATTGCCTTGATCGATCAGATCGGCACACCGGTGACGACAAACAGCAAGGCGGCCATTGATGCAGCGCAAAATGCCTACAATGGATTGTCGGATGCAGCCAAGGCAAAAGTCAGCAACAAGGCAGTTTTAGATGCGGCAGTCGCAGCATATAACGCATTATAGAAAGGACAGAGATAAATGAGTGGATGGGAGACATATGTCAGAAAAGTGGAACCTTATGTGCCGGGCGAACAGCCAAAGCGCAAGGTGATCAAACTAAATACCAATGAAAATCCTTATCCACCAAGTCCACGGGTGCAAAAGGTCTTAGAGGGATTTGATGCGGGGCAGCTCCGGCTATACCCGGATCCGGAAGCCGCAGATCTGATCGAGTCGCTCGCTTTAGAAAAAGGACTTGCCAAGGATCAGATCTTTGTCGGAGTCGGATCGGATGATGTGCTTGCCATGAGTTTTCTGACCTTCTTTGGCAGTGACAAGCCTATCCTCTTTCCGGACATTACCTATTCCTTTTATGATGTCTGGGCAGAACTTTTCCGCATTCCATATGCGCAGATCCCTTTACAGGAGGATTTTCGCATTTGTATCGGGGACTATAAGAGAGAAAATGGCGGTATTGTGATCCCAAACCCAAATGCACCGACCGGGATCGCAGAATCTTTGGATGCTATCGAGGAGATCTTACAGGCAAGTCCGGATTCTGTCGTGATCATTGACGAGGCATATGTGGATTTTGGAACAAAGAGTGCACGGGCATTGTTATCAAAGTATGAAAATCTTTTGGTCGTGCAGACATTTTCCAAATCCAGATCCCTGGCAGGAAGCCGTATCGGTTATGCCATGGGCAGCTCAAAACTGATCTCTTATCTGAACGACTGTAAGTATTCCTTCAACTCCTATACCATGGATCGACTGACCATACAGATCGGTAAGGCATCCATGGAGGATGCACCTTATTTTAAAGATCGGGTCGACCGTATCGTGGAGACCAGAGAGTGGGCAAAAGACCAGTTGCAGCGTCTGGGATTTACTTTCCCGGATTCCAAAGCCAACTTTATTTTTGCCAGCCATGCCAAGATGGCAGCGGCAGATATTTTTGCTGCTTTAAAAGAAAAGGATATCTATGTGCGCTACTTTAACAAGCCGCGCATTGACAATTTCCTGCGCATTACCATCGGTACCAGGGAGGAGATGGAGCGTCTGTTTGCGGCGTTAGAAGAAATCTTGCAGCAGGCATAAAAGAAGAGAGAAAGGCAGGCAATCATTTATGGATTGGTTGAATATGATCATAAATGTCATCGCTATTTTTGCAGGACTTGGGATCTATCTGGGAGTCATGCATACCAAGTGGGGACGCGAGCATGAAGGCTATCAGTATGCCATTATGTTGGCGGCGATCCTGGCGGCATGTCTTGCCGGCGGACTGCTCCGCTTTATCTTTGGATAAAATTTTTGGCATGAAGAGATGACGCAGGTCATAGAATGACAAAAAAGGAGTGATGAGCATGGCAGAGACTTCAAACTGTGAAATGTGCAATAATTTTGTCTATGATGACGAAGATGAGTGTTATGTGTGTGATATGGATTTAGATGAGGACGACATGGTTCGTTTTTTGATGGGAAATACGGCATCTTGTCCGTATTATCAGTCAAATGACGAGTATCTGATCGTGCGTCATCAGATGTGATTTATGGATGCGATCAGTGACAAGATAGATGCATCTTTGCAACTGGCATTGCAGATTTCCACAGAAGAACTGGAAAAATCCGCCAGTTTGTCAGCAGGCTATGAAAGGGGAAGCCGGTCATGGGAGTTGATCCTGCGACTGGCAGGATCTGTGCAGACCTTGTGGGATGCCTTTCCACAGGCGAGTTTTCAGGAATTGAGTGGTGGTTATGTCACGGCACTTGTCCCGGAGGATGCGATCGAAGCGCTGGCGGCGCAGGATAGCGTGATCTATATAGAACAACCCAAACGGATCATAACAGGAGTAGCACAGGGGGTGCGGGCATCCTGTATCTGGCCGTTACAACAAGAGATGACCTCGGTAGGATCTTTGTCCGGCCGGGGTATTTTTGTTGCTATTATTGACTCTGGCATAGATTATTTTCACCCGGATTTTCGCAATGGGGATGGAAGCAGCCGGATCGCATGGCTTTTGGCGGATGGCAAAGAATACAGTAAGGCACAGATCGATCAGGCGCTGGCGACGGAGGATCGTGCGGCGGCACTTTCCCTGGTGCCTGTGACGGATCCTTCCGGGCATGGTACCCATGTGGCAGGGATCGCGGCGGGAAACGGCAGGGCATCCGGGGGACGAAACCGGGGCGTGGCGTATGAAAGTCCGCTGATCGTCGTAAAACTGGGAACAGCCCGGTCGGGCGGATTTCCTTTGACCACACAACTGATGGAAGCGGTGGAGTATGTCAAGCGAAAAGCCATAGAAGAAAGAAAGCCGGTGGCGATCAATATCAGTTTTGGAAATAACTATGGATCCCACACAGGGACATCGCTTTTGGAGACTTATCTATCCCAGGTGGCAAACCAGTGGAAGATGGCGATCGCGATCGGTACCGGAAATGAGGGACAGGAGGCATTACATCAGCAAGGGAGACTGTCCTCATCAGGGCAGGAACTAGGGATTGAACTGGCGGTAGATGTCTACGAGACCAGTGTCAATCTGCAATTCTGGAAACTTTATCAGGATGTCGTGGATCTGGTGCTTTTGGCACCGGATCAGAGTTCGGTTTTCCATTTCTCGGATATTGGGCAGAGAACCGGAGAAGGGCAGATCGCATCTTATGTATGGAACAATACCAAGATATATGTCTTTTTTGACTCACCAAACCCCTACCAGATCTATCAGGAGATCTACTTTGCCTTTTTGCCAAAGACAGATTATGTGGATGCCGGTGTCTGGACGATAGGGCTCGTACCCCGCAGGATCAAGGATGGCTCTTATGCACTTTGGCTGCCGACCGGTGGCAGCCTGAATGAAGCGAGCGGCTTTTTACAGGCGAGCCAAGAAACGACTTTGACGGTGCCGTCGACTGCTGACAAGATCATTTCGGTGGGAGCATATGACAGCAGGAGAAACCAATATGCATCCTTTTCTGGAAGGGGCCTTGCCTGGGCGACCGGGGCGATCAAGCCGGATCTGGTGGCACCGGGCGTGGACATCACTTCCTGTGCGCCGGGCGGCGGCTATGTGACGAGAAGCGGTACTTCCATGGCAACGCCTTTTGTGACCGGTTCGGCTGCTCTCATCATGCAGTGGGGGATCTTGGAGGGCAATGATCCATATGCCTATGGAGAAAAACTGAAGGCATATCTTTTGCGTGGAGCGGCATCGCTGCCGGGAGAGCCTGTGCCGTCTGAGAAGACGGGATGGGGAAAGTTATGTCTTAGGGATAGTTTTTTTTAAAGGGGCGCGTTATAATCATTTATAAGATCTTAGATGTTCGGAGGTTTTTATGCGGAATTTTCTAAAAAATACAGGTGAATTATTTAATGTTCGCAGTAAGGGGATGCGGCTTGTCCTCTTTAATGTGATGGTAGTTACGGCTATTTTAGGAGGAGTCTTTTCTATTATCCTGTCCTGTGCCTCTCTTTTGCCCCTCCAGCCCTTGCCTATCTATGTGGTCGGTATTGTGGTTGCAGCTTATCCATTTTATCTGGCAAATTATAAGGGACGTATCAGCGCAGCATCCAATGTCCTGACGATCCTGATCTGCTTTTTCATGTTTCCCAGTATTTTTTTCTTTCAGGGTGGCATTGAGAGTGGTATGTCTAATTGGTTTTCCTTGGGAATACTCTTCATTTTTCTTTTGTTTGATGGGGTGAATTTTATCATAATGTTGTCGCTGGATGCAGTGGTTATTGGCTTCTGTTATTGGATCGCTTACCAGCATCCGCAATTGGTACACGGACAGATGTCTCGCGCCAGCTTTTTTCTTGATGATGTACAAAGTATCTTTGTTACAACGCTTGCGGTGGGGTTGATCGTAAAGGCACAGGCATGGATGCAAAAGCAGCAGGATAGTATCGTGGAAGAAAAGAACAGACAGTTGATTGAAGTGACGCATCAGGCCATGCAGGCTCAACAGGAGGCTGAAGTTGCCAATCATTCCAAGAGTAATTTCCTTGCCAATATGTCACACGAGATACGAACGCCAATCAATACAGTGCTTGGAATGGATGAGATGATCCTGCGAGAAACAAAGGAGAAAAATACCAAAAGTCTGGCACAGGATATTCTCACTTCCACGGAATCATTGCTGGAGATTGTAAATGATATTCTTGATTTTTCCAGAATTGAATCCGGTAAGTTAGAGATCATGGCAGATGATTATGACCTGTGTGATGTTGTTCATGATGCGGTATCGGTTTTTGGTCTGCGCGCCAAGGAAAAGGGCTTGTATCTGCATATTCACGTGGATGAGAAACTGCCTGCCATGTACCGGGGAGATTCTCTGCGTCTGCGCCAGATTATTAATAATATCATGAGCAATGCCATCAAATACACCAGAGAGGGTGGTATCAACTTTTCCGTGACCGGGCATCAGGAAGAGGATTCGGAAGTCTTACGTTTCGAGATTGAAGATACCGGAGTGGGTATACGTGAGGAAGATCTCCATCGTCTCTTTGAGGCATTTGAGCGTATTGATGAGAAATCCAATCGTAATATCGAAGGCACAGGATTGGGGATGGCAATTACTGCCAATCTCCTGCACATGATGGGATCCAGCCTGCAGGTAAAGAGTGTCTATGGGCGTGGATCAGTTTTCTATTTTGACCTTAGGCAACGAGTAAAGGATTGGACACCGATCGGGTTTTTTCAGGAGCGCGAGAAAAAGAAAGCATATGGCAAGAAAGAGGGACATTATACTTTTCTGGCACCACATGTTCATATACTTCTGGTAGATGACAATGCCATGAACCGTAAGGTCTTTTGCAAACTTCTTAAACATACCCAGATGCAGATTGATGAGGCTGACAATGGTTTTTCTTGTCTGGAAATGGTTAAGAACAAGCATTATGATATGATCTTTCTGGATCACATGATGCCGGAACTGGATGGTGTTGAGACTTTTTCCTATATGCAGAGTATGCAGGAAAATCTCTGTAAGGATACGCCTGTTATTGTGTTAACAGCAAATACCATTATTGGAGCCAAGGAAGAGTATTTGAAAATTGGCTTTACGGATTATCTGTCTAAGCCTATCGACTCACAGCGGCTGGAAAATCTTATTGTAGAACAACTGACGCTGCACAATATCCGAGTAGATACAGTGGAGACATCCACCATTTCGTCCGAGGAGCCGGATACAAAGGATATCGGAAAGAAGACGGACTTGCCGCAGGTGGAGGGCTTTGACTGGGAATACGGACTTTTACATTTCCCGAGCGGACAGATGCTTTGGGAATCGGTGGAAGACTTTTATAATGGCTGTGAGAGTGCTATAGTGGAACTGGATCTTTTGTATCAGGATATTTCCAGCCCAAAGGGGATGGATGCTTATCGGATCAAGGTGCATGCCCTAAAGAGCAATCTGGCGCTGATCGGAGCCATGCAGGCATCCGCCCTTGCCAAGATCTTAGAATATGCGGCAAGAGACGATCAGGAAGATCGTCTGCGTCATCTGCATGGCGTTTTGATGGAAGAGGTCGAGACTTGCAGGCGAAATCTTTCAGTGCATATGCAGCAGTTGGAAAAGAAGCCCAATATGACAGATAGGGCATGGATCCTCGGTATGCTTTCTATGTTGCGTGCCGATGCGGAAAATCTGGACTATGACGGCATAGATCAGATCATGCAGATGCTGGATGGCTATGCCTATGAGGAGACTTTGCAGGTGAGGATCAACCAACTGGCGGACAGTGTCAGAAATCTGGATCTGGATACAAGCATTTCTATTTGCGATCAGATAGGCGACATGATGGAAAAGGAGCGGGCTGCCACTTGACATGTGGGGCGCATGAGTATAACATGAGATAGGACTTTTTGTTTGGTGTATAGCATCAAACATGATAAAATAAAAGATAAGAGGTCAAGCGATGAAAAAGGTTGAAGACTACATAAGAAGTATTCCGGATTTTCCGGAGGAAGGCATAATCTTCCGTGATGTTACAAGTATTTTGCAGGAAGCAGATGGATTACATCTGGCGATCGATGAGATGATCAAGTTGTTGGATGGCGTGGATTTTGATGTGATCGCAGGGGCAGAGTCCAGAGGATTTATCTTTGGTGTGCCGATCGCATATGCGTTGAACAAGCCATTTGTACCGGTCCGTAAGGCTGGTAAACTGCCATGCGCTACCGTATCCAAGACATATGATCTGGAGTATGGTTCAGCAACGATCGAGATGCATAAGGATTCGATCAGGCCGGGACAAAAGGTAGTATTGGTAGATGATCTGATCGCAACCGGCGGAACGATCGAGGCTGCTGCACAACTGGTAGAAGAACTCGGTGGTCAGGTTGTCAAGATCGTATTTTTGATGGAACTTGCAGGACTGCACGGCAGAGATAAACTGGCAAAGTATGATGTCGCATCTGTTGTGACCTATGAAGGTAAATAAAAGACAGGCTTTAGAATGACAAGAGGCATGCTGTGTGCATGCCTCTTTTGCTTTCTGTTTTCTTCTTATTCCGCCTGCAAGCGCTCGATCAGAGGGATGACTTTGGCAAGATCGCCAGCCCAGTCATAAAGCAGTGGCTCGATGTCTGGTGTCGGCATGGTAAGATCCGGGATCATGACGGTAATACATCCGGCATCATGTGCCGAACGGATCCCGTTAGGTGAATCTTCCAGCGCAAGACAATGCGCCGGATCTGCACCCAATTCCTTGCAGACATGCAGATAGACATCCGGGTGGGGCTTTCCTTGTTTTACCATGGAAGCGCTGATCACGGTATCAAAAGCATGCTCCAGTCCGACCGTTTTTAAACGCTCTAAAGCGCGATCCAGTTTGGTGGCGGTGGCTACAGCCGCTCGGATATTATGGTCTTTGAGATAGGTCAGTAATTGGTCTAAGCCCGGTTTCGTCTCGATCCCTTCTTTCTCCATAAGATCCAGGACCAGTTTTGTGTTATATTTATGCACCGTTTCAAAAGAAAAATCCTCCCCGTAGCGGCTGCCCCAGAGTTTTTGTGCGTCCGCATGATTGAGGCTTCGTTGCATCAGGGCATCTTCTCTGGTAAAATCAGGATAACCGCAGGCGGCAAAAGCGATTGGCCAGGTGCGGTTATAAAATTTTTCGGTGTCTGTAATGGTTCCGTCCATATCAAAGATTACGGCATCTAATTTCATGAAGATCTCCTTTTTTCATAGCGTAAATGATTTCGTTCGCGGAACAGTATAGCACAGGAGACGGATGAGGACAAATAGTATGAAGTATTTCGGGATTTCCTTTTTAGATAAATTTCATTGCAGCAAGGGGGCGTGCCCTAAGACTTGTTGCAAGGGCTGGCAGATTTTCGTGGATGCAGAAACGATGAAAAAAATAGGGCAGGAGCCGGCAGATCGTAGAAAAGTTTTGCAAAGAAACATTAAGGGACAAAAGACCGGCGCACCCCAGATCAGAAAGCGCTTAGGAACCTGTCCTTATCATACCGGGGAGAGGCTGTGCGGTTTGCAGCAGGAGGGCAGGACAGACCTGATGCCGCGTGTATGCAGGGAATATCCGAGGCGCACGATCTCTTATGGAGCGTTTGCGGAGATCGCCTTAGAACTTGCCTGCCCAGAGGCGGCATGTCTGTTTTTAGAGGAAAAAGAGCCGCTTACCATGCTTCCTTGGCAAAAGGAAGAAAGAGAGATCCTTTGGAAGATAGGCAATGAGGATCTTTCTTTTTTAGAATTTTTACAGGATCTGCGTCAGATCATGGTGGAGGAGGCACAGGCGCAGGAGCGTTTTGATGTTTGGCTTTTATACCGGCAATATCAGTGTTTTGATGCCATACATGAGCATCTGATGCGTGATAAGCGTGCGGAGGCAAATGCCGTATTAGATGCCTATAGGAGCCAGGAGCAGGAAAGAAAGCGGGCGGGAGAGCAGGAGAATTTGGATGCAGCTGCACCAAGACGCATGCTTTTTTTCTCTATGGATCTGGTAGATAAGGTCATTGCACATCAGTTGGATCTGCCGAATCTGGCAGTCAGCAATAGAGAATTGAAAAGAAATATCCACCTTTATTATCGTTTATGCAATGGCAAGACGGCAGGGGAAGCCGGTGGTTCTTTGGAAAAGGTCTGGCAGGAAATGGAAGAAGAAATGCCGGGCACTTATGATAAATACCGCAAGTATTACATATATTATCTCTATGAGATGCTCCTTTGTGCTTATGAGGACTATCATCTGCTCAAGACCATCCTTCTGGGCAATATGTATCTGGAACTCTATATGGTCATGGATGCGATCGCCTGGCTGGATTGTAAGAAGCATAAAGTGACCTACGACCTGGATCTGCAGGCAAGGACTTTATCTTCTTTGGAGCGGCGGATGCGGCACAATACGGGGGTGACGGACGGAATCCTCAGCAGGGTGCGAAAAGATTTTTTGTGAAATTCCTTTTAAAAAATTCTTGACAGAGCAAGAACATTGGAGTATAAATAACATATATTTGAGAAACCGTTGAACAAGAGAAGTACTTTCTTGGAACATTCACAGAGAGTCATCGTTGGTGGAAGATGGCAATGCGAAGAGTTAGGAATGGACTTGTGAGGGCATGCCTGAAATGATCTTTCAGAGTAGGGGATGACGGGAACCAGACTCGTTACTAAACTGGCACGTATGATGGTATGTGGAATGAGAGGGTTGCATAGCAGCCAATTTGAGTGGTACCGCGATAATGATTTTTATTACCGCCTCAGAGTTTTTCTGGGGCGGTTTTTTTATTATCCTATTTACCAGTCCAAATTCCGAATCCGATTCATACATCATTCAAAGAATGGCAAATGTCTTTGAAAAAGTATTGAATTCTAGGAGGAAAAGAAAATGAAGAAAAGAATTGTAGCAGGAATGATGGTAGCAATGATGGCAATCGGAGCCGTAGGTTGTGGAAGTACAAGTGGTGATGACAAGAAGTCATCCGACACAGAGTACACGATCGGTATCGCCCAGTTTGCGGAACATGGCTCTTTGGATAATTGCCGCGAAGGCTTTTTGGAGGGGCTGAAAGAAGAAGGTATTGTTGAGGGTGAGAACCTGACAGTCCTTTATGATAATGCCCAGACCGATACCGGTACAGCCAGTACGATCGCAGACAACTATGTTTCCAAAAAGGTTGATATGATCTGTGCCATTGCAACACCTTGTGCCATGAGCGCATACAATTCTGCAATGAATACAGAGATCCCGGTTGTTTATACGGCAATCTCCGATCCAATCGCAGCACAACTTGCAGATGATGACGGAAATTCTGTAGGAAATATCACAGGAACATCCGATGCACTTCCGGTCAAGGAACAGTTAGAGATGATCCGCGAATTGATGCCGGATGCAAAGAAGATCGGTATTATCTACACCACAAGTGAGACAAATTCAGTCAGCACCATTGAGACTTACAAAGAATATGCACCGGATTACGGATTTGAGATCGTAGAGACCGGTATCAATACCATCGCTGATGTGGATATGGCAGCAGCAGACATGGTAAGCAAGGTAGACTGCATTACCAACCTGACAGACAATACCGTTGTCAGCGCACTGCAGACGGTACTTGAGCATGCAAACCAGGCAAACATTCCGGTATTCGGTTCCGAAGTAGAGCAGGTCAAGAATGGTTGTCTTGCAGCAGCAGGCATTGATTATGAAAAACTGGGCATCCAGACCGGAAAGATGGCAGCCAAGATCTTAAAGGGTCAGGCAAAGGCTTCTGAAATGCCATTTGAAAAGATCACAGACCCAAGTTACTATGCAAACACAGAAGTGGCAGATAAGTTAGGTATCGACTTACCAAATACATTTACCGAGAAGGCAGAAGTATTTGATACGATCACAGTAAGCGAGGAATAAAATGACTTTAGTTATCAGTGTTTTTGAACAAGGTATGATCTACGCAATCATGGCACTTGGTATGTATATCACATACAAGATCTTAGATTTCCCGGATATGACAGTAGATGGAAGCTTCCCTTTGGGGGCTTCCTTGTCTGCTGTTTTGATCTCACAGGGCATGAATCCCTATCTGACCCTCTTACTTAGTTTTGCGGCAGGACTTGTGGCAGGAACGATCACGGGACTCATTCATGTAAAATTAAAGGTGCGGGATATTTTAGCCAGCATCATCATGATGACGGCACTTTATTCGGTCAATCTTCGTATTGCGGGAAAGGCAAATCTGCCGATCTACAATTACGACAATATTTATAACAACAGCCTGACCAATCGTATTTTGGGAGGTGCGCTGTCACCTTATAAAAATCTGATCATCATTGCGATCATTGTCGTGATCGTAAAGTGTGTGTTGGATTGGTATTTAAAGACAAAATCCGGTTATCTTTTGAAGGCAGTAGGTGACAACGAAACACTGGTGACTTCTATGGGGATCGATAAGGGAAAGATCAAGATCTTGGGACTTGCCATTGCAAATGGTCTGGTATCTCTTAGTGGCTCCATGTTCGCCCAGCAGCAGCGTTTCTTTGATGCGTCTATGGGCGTCGGAACCGCAGTCATTGGTCTGGCATCGGTCATCATTGGAACGGCACTTTTCGGACAGATCAGCATTTTTGGATTTTCCATCAGTGTTATTTTGGGATCTATCCTTTATAAGGGCTGTGTGGCAGCGGCTATCCGTATCGGACTGCAATCTACGGACTTAAAACTGGTAACAGCAGTCTTATTCCTCTTGATCCTGGTGCTTTCCTCCAGAATTGAGAAATACCAAGGCAGAAAGCGTAGAAAGGAGCGGGCATGATCGAATTAAAGCATATCCACAAATATTATAATGCAGGCTCCGTCAACGAGATGTGCCTGTTTGATGATTTTAATCTGACCATTCAGGACGGAGAGTTTGTATCCATTGTCGGCAGTAACGGTTCGGGAAAGACATCTCTTTTAAATATCATCTGCGGCAGTATCGGTGTGGAACAGGGACAGATTTTGATCGGTGGCGAGGACATTACAAGACAGAAGGATTATCTGCGTCATCGCAGTATCGGTCGTGTTTATCAGGATCCTTCCAAGGGTACTTGCGGGCATATGACCATTTTGGAAAATATGGCACTTGCGGACAATAAGGGCAAGCCATACAATCTGGGGATGAGTGTCAAAAAGAGCCGGGAAGATTATTACAGAGAATTACTGCTGCCACTGGGACTTGGGCTGGAAGACAAGATGCATACGCAGGTCGGTTCCCTCTCCGGTGGACAGAGACAGGCGGTGGCACTTTTGATGGCGACAATGACACCGATCGAGATGCTGATCTTAGATGAACATACAGCGGCATTAGACCCCAAGACGGCAGAGATCATTATGGAACTGACCGGTAAGATCGTAGCCGAAAAACATTTGACCACCATGATGGTAACCCACAATCTCCGCTATGCAGTAGAATATGGCGACCGGCTTTTGATGATGCATCAGGGGCAGGCGATTCTTGATAAGTCCGGGCAGGAGAAAAAGGATCTTGTTGTAGACGATATCATGGGCGTATTTAACGAAATCAGTGTGGAGTGTGGTAACTAATGGTAGAAGAATTGGCAGTCAATGCGGTAGAAAAGAAATTGGATATGCAGGCATCTATTTTGGTAGGAAACTATGAATATTATTATGCCTGTGGAAAATTAAAAGGCATGATGGATCTGGCGGTGGATGAGGAGACGGCACCACTTGTCATGAAGGAGATCGTGGATGAGGCCTTAGCCTCTTTTACACCGGATGAAGCGGCAGAACCGGTCAAGGCTTATCTGAAAACGCTGCTCCTGCGCTACCGTCCGGCGGACGAGTACGATGCCCAGATGGCAGACCTCTTTCGCTGGGGCAGGGATGGACATTAGGAGCCTTCCTTTGTCTTGACAACTGACCCACTATAGTGGAAAGCCCCATGTCAGTTGCAATATCGTATATAAAATCTTTTTCATTTTTCTTCGCTAAATACATCGTATTGATTTTTACAATCATAAGAGTAACATTTTCTATTCTCATGTTCAAATGCATATTTTCCCTCATATTTACACACGCTATCCTATAGAAAAAATAACGAAAACAAGGGAATGAGCCAAAGGGGACACTCCTTGTGGAAAAAGGAACGTCCCTGTGGCGAGGAGGATAGTATGCAAATACAAATGGGAGCGGACAGTCTCTGTCTGCCGAAACCGGTCTATATCATGCAGACAGCGTCTGTGGTTGGAAAATTGGAAGGAGAGGGACCGCTGGGGGATTGCTTTGATATGATCTGTACAGACGACCGCTTTGGCTCGGACTCCTGGGAGCGTGCGGAAAGTGAGATGCAAAAAGAGTCGCTGACCCTGGCTCTTGGTAAGGCAGGGATGGACGGAGCACACTTGCGCTATCTCTTTGCGGGGGATCTCTTGGGACAGACCATCGCATCCTCTTTTGGCTTGATGGAGTTTCAAAGACCATTTTTCGGCTTGTATGGTGCCTGCTCGACAGTGGGAGAAGCCTTATCACTGGCAGCTATGAGTGTCGCAGCAGGCTATGCAGACCTTGTGGCAGCGGTTACGTCCTCGCATTTTGGCGGGGCAGAGCGGCAATTCCGTTTTCCTATCGAATATGCCAACCAAAGACCTCTTTGTTCCACCTGGACGGTCACAGGCAGCGGTGCCTATATTTTGGGAACTGTTCAATCCGGGGCAAAGATCACAGGCATCACGACGGGAAAGATCATGGATCTGGGCATCCGGGATGCACAGAATATGGGGGCTGCTATGGCACCGGCGGCATCTGCTCTCATCTTAAACCACATGAAAGATTTTGAGCGAAGCCCCAAAGATTATGATGCCATCATCACAGGAGATCTGGGAAGTGTTGGCAGCGAGATTTTGGCAGAACTTTGCAGTATCGGTGGATGTGACATTACGGACAACCACTATGACTGTGGCATGGAGATCTTTGATGCGGACGAACAGCATACTTGTGCGGGAGGCTCCGGCTGCGGCTGCTCGGCGGTCACGTTGGCATCTTATTTCCTGCCCCGTGTCATATCCGGCAAATGGAAACGGATCTTATTTATCCCGACCGGGGCACTCTTATCCCCAGTTAGTTTCAATGAGGGCAACAGTGTGCCGGGCATTGCCCACGGCGTTGTGATAGAACATGAGGAGGTGGCATGATGGACTATGTAAAAGCGTTTGTCATTGGCGGTCTGATCTGTGCACTGGTACAGATCTTAATGGAAAAAACAAAAATGTTGCCGGGGCGTATCATGGTACTTCTGGTCTGCACAGGAGCACTCTTAGGAGCCGTCGGCATCTATGAACCCTTTGTGGATTTTGCAGGCGCAGGCGCATCGGTGCCACTTTTGGGCTTTGGCAATGTCTTATGGAAAGGCGTCAAAGAAGCCGTGGAAGAGCAGGGATTCTTAGGGACTTTTGCCGGTGGGCTCAAGACCGGGGCAGTGGGGATTTCGGCGGCACTCATCTTTGGTTATCTGGGCGCTCTGATCTTCCCGCTCAAGCGAAAACGATAAAAGGCGTAGGAATAGGTATAAAAACAGAAAATCCAGGCATACTATAAATGCCTTGCAAGGAACGAGGTAAATTGTGTAAAGGAGAATATCGCGATGAAAAAAGGAAAACTTCTGCTGGTATTGGCACTTTCGGTATTGGCACTCGCTACTTTTGTAGGTTGCGGAACCAACAAGAAGGCAACCGACAATAATAAGAACGAAACGCAGAATGTCAATGACGCGACCGGAGGCAACAAGAAGGACACAAGCGATGACACAAAGACTGAGGACAATGGCGGCGGCATCATTGATGATGTTGTCGATGGTGTTGGAGACGGCGTTAAGGATGTGACCGACGGCGTATCTGACGGTGTCAAAGATGTGACCAATGGTGTGGAAAATGCTACAGACAATATGACAGACAACAATAAAACAACCACACAGAACAATACAAATGCCAATTAAATAAATATGTAGAACAAGTTAGAAAAGGTACCGGTTCCAGAAAAATCTGGAATGGGTGCCTTTTTTAGGCTTTTTAGCGTTTATTATTAAATAGTTCGGAAAGTGTCAGGAAAGGGTCAAGCAGGTGTAAAACCTTGCCGAAACGAAAAAAAGAGATATAATAAGGGTATGGCTACGAAGAGAAGACACAGACTGACAAAGAAACAAAAGAAAAAACTGATCCTTGAGGTCATCATCTTATTTTTGGCTACCGTGGGAGCACTGACCATTATACTGGGGATCGGGCGCAAGGTTGTTTCCGTATTTTCGGGAAAGGATGTCCAGAAGATCGTGACCGAGCAGCCGGATCTGGATGTGGAACTTTTGTCTATCAATGAATACTCCCGACCGGGACTTGCCCTGAATGAGGTCAAGGGAATTGTGATACACTATACAGCGAATCCGGGTTCGACCGCCATACAAAACCGCAATTATTTTGAGGGACTCAAAGACAGCCACGAGACGATGGCGAGCAGCCATTTTATCATCGGGCTGGATGGCGAGATCGTCCAGTGCATTCCGACCAGTGAGATCAGTTATGCTTCCAATGACAGGAACAACGATACCATCTCTATCGAATGCTGCCATCCGGATGCAAGTGGGCAGTTCAACCAGCAGACCTATGATTCTCTGGTAGAACTCACGGCATATCTGATGGGCAAGTTTAACCTGACAACAGATGATGTCATACGTCATTATGATGTGACCGGCAAAAAGTGTCCGCTCTATTTTGTGGATCACGAGGATGCCTGGCAACAGTTCCTTACGGATGTCAATTCTTATATTGATACGCATGGCACGGTACAGGAGGAATAAAAGATGCAGCAAGACCAGTACAAGCGCATGGCAGATGCCCTGCAAAGCCATCCCAAGATCTTACGGTGGATTCTTGGTGTCAACCGCCTGATCACCGGACTTACCATGGCAGCCTACCCGGCATTGCTTTTGTATTTGCTTTTTACAGCAAGATATGAGATGCTATATCATACTGTTTTGGTGCCGGGAGTGGCATTTGTGGTCGTCAGTTTGTTCCGGCGCGTCTACAACGCACCGCGCCCTTATGAAAAAATGGACATCACGCCTCTGATAAAAAAGGATACACAGGGCAGGAGTTTTCCAAGTCGCCATGTATTTTCTATCTTTATCATTGGTATGTGCTTTACGCAGGTTTCGCCTGTTCTGGCAGGATTGATTTTTTTTGCCGGCGTATTTTTGGCAATCGTCCGTGTGATCGGCGGCGTACATTTTATCTGGGATGTCATTGCCGGGGCACTTTTGGGGATTATTATTGGGTTGCTTGGATTTTATCTTATTTTTTGAGACTAATCGGATACGGGAGAGTAAACTATGAAAAAAAACATACGAAAAGTGATTTCAGTTTTATTGGGATTGACGGGGACACTTCTTGCTATTTATGTGGGAGGCTATTGGCTTTTTATCCGTCCGGTACGTTTTTTGTATGTCGGATTTTTGGCAGGAACCCTGACCAAGAAATCACTGTTGATCTGCATTATCAAGATTTTTCTGGCATCCACCGCAGGCGGAGGCATCTGGTGTATCTTTGATATCATTGCAGGACATTTCCAGGATGAATGATCTATGGATGCAAACAAACAGGGGCGTGCATCAATGACACACGCCCCTTGTTCTTGCTTTATTTTATTCGTCTACACTGTAGTTTGGTGCTTCTTTTGTGATGTGGATGTCATGTGGATGACTTTCTTTTAAGGAAGCAGCAGAGATCTTGACGAACTTTGCACGTTCCTGTAATTCCGGAATGGTAGGACATCCATTGTATCCCATACCGGAGCGGATACCACCGACTAACTGGAAGATCATGTCTTCCAAAGATCCCTTGTAAGCAACACGTCCTTCGACTCCTTCCGGTACTAACTTCTTAGCACCTTCCTGGAAGTAACGATCCTTGCTTCCGTTTTCCATAGCAGCGATAGAACCCATGCCACGGTAAACCTTGTATTTTCTTCCCTGGAATAACTCGAAAGTACCAGGAGCTTCGTCGCATCCGGCAAACATGCTACCCATCATACATACATTACCACCGGCAGCCAGTGCCTTTGTGATATCGCCGGAGTACTTGATACCGCCGTCGGCGATAACAGGGATGCCATATTCTTTGGCAACAGCGTAGCAGTCCATAATAGCAGTGATCTGTGGAACACCGATACCGGCTACGATACGGGTTGTACAGATAGATCCAGGCCCGATACCGACCTTGACAGCATCTGCGCCAGCCTCGATCAGGGCTCTTGCAGCATCACCGGTTGCAATGTTGCCGGCAATGACCTGAAGATCAGGGTGAGCAGCCTTTACCTTCTTGACTGCTTCGATAATATTTTTGGAGTGACCATGTGCGGAATCCATAACGATAACGTCAACATGTGCATTGACCAGTGCCTCTACACGTTCCATCATGTTGGCAGTGATACCAACACCGGCACCGCAGAGCAGACGGCCCTGATCATCCTTTGCAGACAATGGGTACTTGATCTGCTTTTCAATATCTTTGATCGTGATGAGACCACGAAGATTGAAATCATCATCTACGATAGGTAATTTTTCCTTACGTGCCTTGGCAAGGATTGCCTTTGCTTCTTCTAAGGTGATACCGACCTTGGCTGTGATGAGTCCGTCCTCCTTGGAAGTCATGGACTCTTTGATCTTCTTGGAAAAATCTGTTTCAAACTTGAGATCACGGTTTGTGATGATACCGACTAACTTGGTTCCCTCGGTGATTGGCACGCCGGAAATGCGGAACTTTGCCATCAGGTCGTCAGCATCTTTTAATGTATGCTCAGGAGAAAGATAAAATGGATCGGTAATGACACCGTTCTCAGAACGTTTTACCTTGTCCACTTCTTCTGCCTGTGCTTCGATTGACATGTTTTTGTGAATGATACCGATACCACCCTGACGAGCCATGGCAATCGCCATCTTGGATTCGGTAACCGTGTCCATTGCTGCACTCATCATAGGAATGTTTAATTTGATTTTCTTGGTCAGATTGGTAGTCAGATCAATCATATTAGGGGTAACCTCAGAATACTGAGGGACTAATAATACATCGTCAAAAGTAATGCCTTCGCCAATAATTGTACCCATTGTGTGTTTTCCTCTCTTTCTTTTCACTCGTATTTCTTATTTTTAGCAGGTTCGGCAAGACGACCGAACCCTACTTTAATATGATATTCTAACAAAATAGCAGAGGATAGGCAAGTAGAACAAAAGGTTTCTTTTTCGTACAAAGTGTGCTATGCTCAATCCAAATGATTTTTTAAGAAAGGAAACTACATATTATTATGGAATACCGACCGTGTATCGACATACACAATGGCAAGGTGAAACAGATCGTCGGAGCCTCTTTACAGGATGAGGGCGATCAGGCAAACGAGAATTTTGTATCCAAGCGGGATGCAGATTTCTTTGCAGACTTCTACGCAAAGGATGGTCTGAAGGGCGGGCATGTCATCATGCTAAACAAGACAGACAGTCCTTACTATGAGGCAACCAGGCAACAGGCACTTTTAGCGCTCCATACTTACCCGGGAGGCATGCAGATCGGCGGAGGCATTACAGCGGACAATGCCGCATATTTTTTGGCGGAAGGAGCCAGTCATGTGATCGTGACTTCTTATGTCTTTTCCGATGGCAAAGTCAATTACCGAAATTTAGGCAGATTGGTGGAGGCGGTTGGCAAGGAACATATCGTCCTAGATCTTTCTGCACGCAGGGCAGATGACGATTATTTCATTGTGACAGACCGCTGGCAGCATTTTACCAAGGAAAAGATCACGACAGAGTTACTGGATCGGCTTTCTTCCTATTGTGATGAATTCTTGATCCATGCGGCGGATGTCGAGGGCAAGTGTCAGGGGATCGAGGAGGATCTGGTTCGGCTTTTGGGAGACTGGGGCAAGATCCCGATCACTTATGCAGGAGGTATTTCCGATTATCAGGACATTACACACATCAAGGAGATCGGTGACGGCAAGATCAATATTACGATTGGATCGGCACTGGATCTCTTTGGCGGCAATCTCAATTATGAGACTGTCTTAAAATATGTGCAGGATGTATAGAAAAATAGAAAAGAGGTAGCGATGAAATTTACAAAAATGCATGGATGTGGCAATGACTATGTGTATGTGGATTGCACAAAGGAAGTCATTCCCGATATTTCAGAAACCGCCATCCGCGTGAGTGACCGACATTTTGGAATCGGGTCGGATGGATTGATCCTGATCAAAGCGTCCGATGTGGCAGACTTTGAAATGGATATGTATAATGCAGACGGATCCCGCGGAAAAATGTGTGGAAACGGCATTCGTTGTGTGGCAAAATATGTCTATGACCATGATCTGACAGACAAGACGACGATCACGGTCAACACCCTTTCCGGTATCAAGACATTGCAGCTTACGGTAGAAGATGACAAGGTCAGTAAGGTGCGTGTCGATATGGGAGAGCCGGAACTCATTCCGGCGCAGGTGCCGGTCAAAGCATCGGTACTTGGCTTGGCGGACGATCGAAGGAAAGCGATTGTGGCAGAGCCATTAGAGATCAAGGGAAGGTCTTACGATATTACCTGCGTATCTATGGGAAATCCGCACTGCGTCACCTTTATCGAGGAGGATGTCAGAGATTTTCCGCTGGAGAAGGTGGGACCGGTCTTTGAAAAACATGAACTTTTCCCAGAGCGGGTCAATACCGAATTTGTCAATGTGATCGACAAAGACCACTTGCGCATGCGCGTGTGGGAACGCGGCTCCGGAGAAACACTTGCCTGCGGTACGGGAGCCTGTGCTGTGGCAGTTGCGTCTTATCTTAACGGGTTCACAGGACGGAGTGTGGATATCGAACTTCTGGGCGGACATCTGGAGATCGTCTATGACGAAAAGACAAATCATGTCTTTATGACAGGTCCGGCAACCGAGGTCTTTTCCGGGGGAATCGATTTATAGGAGTGTATAACCTGACAGCGAAAGTAATTTGTGAATGGACATAAAAGGAGAATGAAGATGTATAAGATCAATACGAATTATCAAAAATTACCAGGAAGTTATTTGTTCAGCAATATTGCAAAGAAGGTCAGTGCCTTTACAGAGGCACATCCGGATGCAGACATCATCCGTCTGGGTATCGGGGATGTGACCCAGCCAATCGCACCGGCAATGATCGAGGCTATGCATAAGGCAGTGGATGAGATGGGAGATGCCAAAACTTTCCATGGCTATGCACCGGATCTGGGCTATGCCTTCCTGCGTGATGCCATCGTGATACACGACTATCAGGCAAGAGGCTGTGATATTTCTGCGGATGAGATCTTTGTATCTGACGGAGCAAAGAGCGATTCCGGTAATATTCAGGAGATTTTTGCACAGGATAACCGTATTGCGGTATGTGATCCGGTCTATCCGGTCTATGTGGATTCCAATGTTATGGCTGGAAGAACCGGTGAGTATGACGCAGCCACACAGATGTGGAGCAATGTGATCTATATGCCATGTACGGCAGAAAATAATTTTGTGCCGGAATTTCCGAAGGAGAACCCGGACATCATTTATCTGTGTCTGCCAAACAATCCTACAGGAACCACACTGACCAAAGATCAGCTGCAGGAATGGGTAGATTACGCGAACCGCATCGGTGCCATCATTATTTATGATGCTGCTTATGAGGCATATATTTCCGAAAGCAATGTGGCACATACCATCTATGAGTGTCAGGGAGCAAAGACCTGTGCGATCGAGATCCGCAGTTTTTCTAAGAATGCGGGATTTACCGGCGTCCGTCTCGGCTTTACAGTCGTACCAAAGGAATTGGTATGCGACGGCGTTTCTTTGAATGGCATGTGGGCGAGACGTCACGGAACCAAGTTCAACGGCGCACCTTACATCATCCAGCGCGCAGGCGAGGCTGTGTATTCCGAGGCAGGACAGGCACAGATCAAAGAACAGGTTGGTTACTATATGAACAATGCCAAGACCATCTATACCGGACTCAAGGATGCCGGCTATGAAGTCTATGGTGGTATCAACGCACCTTACATCTGGCTCAAGACACCAGAGAATATGACCTCTTGGGATTTCTTTGACTTCTTATTAGAAAAGGCAAACGTGGTAGGAACACCGGGAAGCGGATTTGGACCAAGCGGAGAGGGTTACTTTAGACTGACGGCCTTTGGCAGTTATGAAAACTCTGTGCGCGCGCTGGAACGTATCAAAAATCTATGAAAACATTGACTTTAAAAAATCTTGTGGTTTATATAGAAAAAGAAAAATTCACACCGCAGAATTATGAAAGACAAATGGCGTATTTGCAAGAAAATACGCCATTTTTTCAAAAGGTTATCTTTTTGGAACCGGAAAATGTGGCGGGCTTATTCGGACTTGAGGATATGGCAGCAACCATCTGCCTGACGACTTCACCGGATATGGCAAAACAGATGCAGGGACTGGGGATCGCTGTGCTTGGTTTTCAGGCGCAGGAAGATGAAATGATGCAGGCAAACTATGTCGTGCTTAGCCTGGAACAGGTGACATATCGGGACTTTGTCCGTGTCTTTGAAAGACATCATGGGATCCCATGGCAGATCCTGGAGACAAAGCGGTGCCGTCTGCGGGAATTTTGTATGGATGATCTGGACGATCTTTTCGCTTTATACGCAAAGCCGCATGTGACGGACTTTATTGAGCCTTTGTACGAGTACGAGCAGGAAAGGCAGTATGAGGAGAACTATATCGAGCGTATTTACGGCTTTTATGGCTTTGGTATGTGGCTGGTGTTTGATAAAGATTCCGGCGGGCTTATCGGGCGTGCGGGACTGGAGTATCGGGAGCCATGTCAGGAGGGGGAAGTGGAACTGGGCTATCTGGTCGCACCGGAGTACTGTCGAAAAGGCTATGCTACGGAAGTTTGTCAGGCAATCCTTTCCTATGCAAAAGAAGAACTTGACATGGAGCGGATCATCAGTCATGTGGACGAAAAGAACCTGGCTTCACGGCGATTTTTGGAAAAAATGGGATTTCACGGAAAACAAATGCAGGACGAATGGATCTATTCTTATAATTTGTAAAGGAATCCCGCGAGATTTGTTGCTTTTTTGGAGGATTTTAACTATAATCAAAGTTAAAATTTGTGCTACTTTTTGGTTTTGCTCGTGGAGAGTATCAGAAACAGAAAGGGGAGATGACGAATGGCAGATTTTACTGTAGAACAATTAGAACAGATGGAACAGAGTATCGACCGGGAACGCAAGGGCATTATCGCCACTGCGGATTTTGTTGAGCCGGAAGAACTGCATCGTGAATTGATCGAGCGCATCCGTAAATATCACCCTAACACGGACATTACCATGATCGAAAAGGCTTATCACATTGCCCATACAGCGCATGAGGGACAGTGCCGTAAGTCAGGCGAGCCTTACATCATTCATCCTCTTTGTGTTGCCATCATTCTGGCAGATCTGGAGATGGATAAGGAGACGATTGTTGCCGGACTTTTACATGATGTGGTAGAAGATACCGTTATGACGATCGAGGAGATCTCGGCAGAGTTTTCCGATGAAGTTGCACTTTTGGTAGATGGTGTTACCAAGTTGGGGCAGTTGTCCTATGATGCGGACAAGGTAGAAGTGCAGGCAGAAAACCTCCGCAAGATGTTCCTTGCTATGGCAAAGGACATCCGTGTTATTCTGATCAAACTGGCAGACCGTTTGCATAATATGCGTACGCTGAAATATATGACACCGGAAAAGCAAAAGGAAAAGGCAAGAGAGACCATGGAGATCTATGCGCCTTTGGCACAGCGTCTTGGTATTTCCAAGATCAAGATCGAATTGGATGATCTTTCGCTCAAATATCTGGAGCCGGAAGCCTACTATGATCTGGTGGAGAAGGTAGCACTGCGCAAGCAGGAGAGAGAAGACTATATCGATGGGCTGGTCGCTGAGGTGTCTCAACACATGAAGGGCGCCGGTATCGAGGCAGACATCGAGGGACGCGCCAAGCATTTCTTTAGCATTTACCGCAAAATGGTTAATCAGCATAAGACCCTGGATCAGATCTATGATCTTTTTGCCATCCGTATTATTGTTGAGACGGTCAAGGATTGCTATGCGGCACTTGGTGTCATCCATGAGATGTATACGCCGATCCCGGGACGTTTCAAGGATTATATTGCTATGCCAAAGCCCAATATGTACCAGTCTTTGCATACGACTCTGATCGGACCGACCGGTACACCATTTGAAATCCAGATTCGTACCTATGACATGCACAGGACTTCCGAATATGGTATTGCTGCGCATTGGAAATATAAGGAGAGTGGCGAGGGTGCCACGATCAACAAAGAAGAAGAAAAGTTAAGTTGGCTGCGCCAGATCTTGGAGTGGCAGAGAGACATGTCGGACAACAAGGAGTTTATGAGCCTGCTGAAAAGCGATCTCAACCTCTTTTCGGATACCGTATTTTGCTTCACGCCATCCGGTGATGTCAAGAACCTGCCAAACGGATCTACCCCGATCGACTTTGCCTACAGCATCCATTCTGCGGTCGGCAACAAGATGGTGGGGGCTAAGGTCAACGGCAAACTGGTGCCGATCGATTATGTGATCCAGAATGGAGACCGTATCGAGGTACTGACTTCCCAAAATTCCAGAGGGCCGAGCCGTGACTGGTTAAATGTTGTCAAGAGTACACAGGCGAAGAACAAGATCAATCAGTGGTTCCGTAATGAGTTCAAGGAAGAAAATATCATCAAGGGCAAGGAACTCATGATGGCTTCTGCTAAGGCAAAAGGCATCAACTATTCTGACATCAACCGACCGGAATATCAGGAAAAGATCATCCGCAAGTATGGATTCCATTGCTGGGATGACTGTCTTGCAGCCGTTGGACATGGTGGCTTGAAGGAAGGCCAGCTTGTCAACCGTATGTATGAAGCATACGAAAAGGATCATCCGATCCTGATCACGGATGAAGATATTTTAGCAGAGAATAACCAGCATGAGGACAATACATCTGCGGCAAAGGAAAAACAAAAGGAACACAAGTCCAAGAGTGGTATTACCGTCAAGGGACTTTATGATGTGTCTGTCCGCTTTTCTAAGTGCTGCACACCGGTGCCGGGGGATGAGATCGTTGGTTTCGTGACGCGTGGACGAGGCGTTTCTATCCACCGTACCGATTGTATCAATGTGCTCAACCTGCCGGACAGCGAGCGGGCTCGTCTGATCGAAGCAGAGTGGCAGCCGGATGCCATCGAACAGCGTTCCGGTGAACTCTACCAGACGGAGGTCCATATTTATGGCAACAACAGAACCGGACTTTTGGTAGATGTTTCCAAAGTCTTTACAGAGCGTGATATAGATATCAAGTCTATCTTTTCCAAGACCAGCAAGCAGGGGATTGCGACGATCGTGGTCAACTTTGGAACCAAGAGCAAGAACGAATTGCGTAGTCTGATCGAAAAGTTAAAGCAAATAGATTCCGTGATCGATGTGGAAAGGACGACAGGATGAAAATAGAACACTTAGTGGTTGGTCCGGTGCAGACCAACACATATCTGGTCATCAATGAGACCAATAAAGAAGCCATTATCGTAGATCCGGGCGCAGAAGCAGACCGCATTGCGGCAAAGATCGACGGACTGGGTCTGACACCGGTCGCTATCCTTTTGACCCATGGACATTTTGATCATGCCGCGGCGGCAGCAGGACTGGCAGAAAAGTATGGTCTTTTGGTCTATGCTCACGAAAAGGAGGCAGAGACTTTAGCTGACAGTCGCATTAATTTATCCGGTCCTATGGCAGGCGGGGCGACGACCTATCATGCAGATGTCTTTTTAAAGGACGAGCAGGAGATCAACCTTGCGGGATTTCATATCCGGGTGCTTTTTACACCGGGGCATACGCCGGGCGGATGCTGCTATTACTTTTCGAGAGAGGATCTGCTTTTCTCCGGGGATTCTCTTTTCTGTGGATCGATCGGACGCACGGATTTTCCGGGAGGCAGTGCTAGGGCATTGGTAGAATCGGTGCGCAACAAACTCATGTGTCTGCCGGAGCAAACGCATGTCTATCCGGGGCATGATGTGGATACGACCATTGAGCAGGAACGGATGTATAATCCTTTCCTCTAAGAAAGTGAATACAGAATGATTACAGTAAAATTAAATGAAGCAAATTTTGAATACGATATTTACTCTTTGATCAAAGCCTTCTATCCACAGGAAGAAATTCTTGTGGATACGAATCCAGAGGCGGACCCGGAGCAGATATCGTTTTCTTTTGTTGTGACTTATAACATGGAAAAAATTACGATCCAATGGGAGCGGGGCACAGAGACGCAGACCAGATCTTGTCCGGTCCATTACGAGGATCGCAAGGATACCAAGAACCGACTGAAACGTTTATTATATGAGATCCTGCATGAGATTTCCGACAGGGAACTTCCTTGGGGAACGCTGACCGGAATCCGCCCGACCAAGATTCCCCTGCGGATGCTGGAGGAGGGCGCGGACGGGGCGGCGATCCGTACTTATATGAAGGAAAACTATCTGATCTCCGAGGAAAAGGAAGCCTTGTGCGCCCGGATCGCGAAAAAAGAACATGACTTACTGGCACCGGTAGATTATGAAAATGGCTACAGTCTCTATATCGGGATTCCCTTTTGCCCGAGTACCTGTCTTTACTGTTCCTTTACCTCCTATCCGATCGGTATCTGGAAAAAGCGTGTGGATGAGTATTTAGAAGCGCTTTTCAAAGAGATCGACTTTGTTGCAGACCGGTTAAAAAATAAGGTGTTAGATACCATCTATATTGGTGGAGGTACACCAACCAGTCTGAGTGCTGACCAGTTGGACCGTCTGCTGACCAAGATAGAGGAGTCCTTAGATCTTTCCGATTTGCTGGAATTTACCGTGGAAGCCGGTAGACCGGACAGCATCAGCAGAGAAAAATTGGAGACTCTGCATCAGCATGGGATCGGTCGTATTTCCATCAATCCACAGACTATGAACCAAAAGACCTTAGATCTGATCGGCAGACACCACACGGTTGACCAGGTGATTGACAGTTTTTATCTGGCAAGAGAGGTGGGCTTTGCGACCATCAATATGGATCTGATCGTGGGACTTCCGGGTGAACATATGGAGGATGTGGAACATACCATGTCTGTCATAAAGGAACTGGAACCGGACAATCTAACGGTACATTCGCTGGCGATCAAGCGGTCGGCAAGACTGAATCTGGAGTGGGACAAATATCAGGATCTTCATATGGAAAATTCTGAAAAGCACATGGCACTGGCACACCGGACGGCAAAGGCACTCGGCATGGAGCCTTATTATCTCTACCGCCAGAAGAATATGACCGGAAATCTGGAAAATATCGGCTTTGCAAAAGAGGGCAAGGCAGGACTTTACAATATTCTCATCATGGAGGAAAAGCAGTCCATCATTGCGCTGGGGGCAGGAGCAGCCTGCAAGTATGTCTCTGACCATGGATTGACCGTCACCCGGTCGGAAAATGTCAAGGATGTCGGTCTTTACATCGCGCGTATCGACGAAATGATCGAGCGGAAGTATAAGGCGTTGGAGGAAATATAGAATATGGAAAGAAAAAAGACAAAAATACTACAAAAGGCAGCGATCATCCTAATGCTTGCAAATCTGGGACTGACCGCTTGCGGAAGTAAGAGCGATACGGAAAATACTGCAGATTCGTCCGATCAAACAAGCCAGACAGATGATGCACAGGATACGTCAACAAGTACAGAAGAGACAAAGGAAATAACGTTGAATGAGGATGAGATACAGGCAGTATTGGCAGAAATAAAACAATGTGAGTCGTTGGATCAGACCTGCACCAATGAGATGGAAACAAATGAAAACATGACGCAGGATCAGTTGAATCAGACGGCGGAAACACTTTATACCACATGGGACGCTTGCCTGAACGATATTTGGAATGTTATTAAATCTGTAAAAAGCGATAGTGAATTCGCTGAGATTCAGAAAGAACAGAGGAACTGGATTACAGATAAAGAAGACGAGATACAAAAGGCCGGAGAAGCCTATCAAGGTGGAAGTATGCAATCCATGGCAAGGTTTTTAAAAGGTGCAGAATTGACCAAGAAACGTGTATATGAGTTGGCGGACTATCTGGAATAGTGAGATTGACGTATGAAGTCTTTCCTAGTTGCGTCTCATGAAAAAACAGATTATAATAAAGTGTAAAAGTTAAAATTTGGAGGAAGTAAAATGGCTTTAAGTAAGAAACCAGTCAATGGTATGAAAGATATTTTGCCAAGAGAGATGGAAATCCGCGATTATGTGACGAATGTCATCAAGACGACTTATCGTGAGTTTGGATTTACACCGATCGAGACACCTTGTATGGAAAATATCGCAAACCTGAGCAACAAGCAGGGGGGCGAGAATGAAAAATTGATCTTCAAGGTGTTGAAAAGAGGCGAAAAACTGCATTTGGACACTGCGAAGGAAGAAAACGATGTGGTGGACTTTGGTATGCGCTATGATCTTACTGTGCCACTTTGCAGATTCTATTCCAATAATGCCAATGATCTGCCAAGTCCCTTTAAGGCATTGCAGATCGGTAATGTATGGCGTGCAGACCGCCCACAGCGAGGCAGATATCGTCAGTTTACCCAGTGCGATATTGATATTTTGGGCGAGCCGTCCAATATGGCAGAGATCGAACTGATCCTTGCTACGACAACGACACTTGGCCGTCTAGGCTTTTCCGGTTTTGAGATCCGCATCAATGAACGCCGTATCTTAAAGGCTATGGCTGCCTACAGCGGTTTTGAAGAAAAAGATTACGACAGTATTTTCATCACATTGGATAAGATGGACAAGATCGGTATCGAAGGTGTTTCCGCAGAACTTTTGGAAAACGGTTATGCCAAGGAGAGTGTCGATAAATATCTTGGCCTTTTTGATGCCTTGGCGGACAAGAAGGATGTGGCTGAGGGTGTAGGATTTTTACAGGAGACCCTTGGTGGATATTTAGATGAAGAAATCTCTAACAACCTGCGTGAGATCGCCCAGACGGTTGAGGCGGCTAAGGCTGCGGATTTTGCTCTGGTCTTTGATCCGACCCTGGTGCGTGGCATGAGTTATTATACCGGCACCATCTTTGAGATCGCTATTCCGGAATTTGGCGGTTCTTGTGGCGGCGGTGGCCGTTATGATGAAATGATCGGCAAGTTCACCGGACAAAATGTACCGGCTTGCGGATTTTCCATTGGCTTTGAGCGTATCATCTTACTTTTGATGGAAGAGGGATTTGAGATCCCGGAGCGTCCAAAGAAGGTGGCTTATCTGGTAGAAAAGAAGTATCCGGCAGAGAAACTGACCGAAGTCTTGAAGCAGGCAAAAGAAGCCAGAGAAAACGGACAACAGGTACAGGTCGTTCGTATGAACAAAAACAAAAAGTTCCAGAAAGAACAATTACAAAAAGAAGGCTACGAAGAATTCGTAGAATTTTTCAATAGAGATTAAGCAGGAGGACAAAAGACATGGCAGAGTCTATGCAGGGACTTCACAGAAGTCACCGTTGTACAGAAGTAAATAACACCATGATCGGCGAAGAAGTTACGCTGATGGGATGGGTGCAGAAAAGAAGAAATTTAGGAAGTCTGATCTTCATTGATTTAAGAGACCGTAGTGGTATGATGCAGGTGGTCTTTGACGAACCTGTGATCGGCAGCGAGGGATTTGCCAAGGCAGGAACTTTGCGCAGCGAGTATGTGGTTGCTATTGTCGGCAAGGTGCAGAAGCGTTCTGCAGCCGTCAATGAAAATTTAAAGACAGGAGATATCGAAGTCTTTGCGACAGAACTCCGTGTGCTCTCCGAGGCACAGACACCGCCATTCCCGATCGAATCCGGTGTCCAGACCAAGGAAGAATTACGCTTGAAATACCGTTATCTGGATCTACGCCGCCCGGATCTGCAAAAGAACCTGATGATGCGAAGCCGTGTTATGGGCGTGATCCGTTCCTTCTTACAGGACGAGGGATTTTTAGAGATCGAGACACCGATCTTACAGAAATCCACACCGGAAGGCGCCAGAGATTATCTGGTACCGTCCCGTGTGCATCCGGGTAGTTTTTATGCACTGCCACAGTCACCACAGCTCTTTAAACAGTTGTTGATGTGTTCCGGATATGATCGTTATTTCCAGATCGCCAAGTGCTTCCGTGATGAAGACTTGCGTGCAGACCGCCAGCCGGAATTTACCCAGGTGGATATGGAGATGTCTTTTGTAGATATGGAAGATGTCTTAGATGTCAATGAACGTCTGATCGCCTGCGTATTTAAGGAGACGCTGGACGTAGAAGTGCCACTTCCTTTGAATCGTATGACCTGGCAGGAGGCTATGGACCGCTTTGGATCTGACAAGCCGGATGTTCGTTTTGGCATGGAACTGGTAGATGTATCAGAGGTTGTTGCCGGATGTGGATTTGGTGTCTTTACCGGTGCTTTGGAAAATGGCGGAAGTGTCCGTGGTATCAATGTCAAAGGTCAGGGCGCAATGTCCCGCAAGAAGATCGACAAGTTAGTAGACCATGCCAAGGGCTGTGGCGCTAAGGGACTGGCATATCTTTCTATTGGCGAAGATGGCACTTACAAGTCATCCTTTGCCAAGTTTATGACAGAAGAAGAACTTGCCTCCTTGGTATCTGCCATGGATGGACAGCCGGGAGATCTGCTTTTGTTTGCAGCAGATCGTAATAAGATCGTATGGGAAGTCTTAGGCTCCTTACGTTTGCAGTTAGGAAAAGAATTTAACCTCTATGATCCAAATGAATTTGCTTTCCTTTGGGTGGTAGATTTTCCACAGTTTGAGTGGTCAGATGATCAGAATCGTTTTGTTGCCATGCATCATCCGTTTACCATGCCTTATGAGGAAGATCTGGACAAACTTACCAGTGATCCGGGTGCTGTTCGTGCCAAGGCATATGACATCGTATTAAACGGTTGTGAACTTGGTGGTGGTAGTATCCGTATCTACCAGAGCGATGTGCAGGAAAAGATGTTCAATGCACTTGGCTTTACCAATGAAGAAGCACATGAGAGATTTGGTTTCTTGCTGGATGCCTTCTCTTATGGTGTACCGCCACATGCAGGACTGGCATTTGGACTGGATCGTATGATCATGTTGATGATGCATGCGGATTCTATCCGTGATGTGATCGCCTTCCCGAAGGTCAAGGATGCATCCTGTCTGATGACAGAGGCTCCGACACCGGTCGATAAGGCACAGTTGGATGAGTTGGGACTTGAGTTAGAGGAAACAGAGGAATAGAAGAATAGTGCTCATAACAGCACTTGCCTACTAAGTTCGAAGCGCACTAGCGTGCCTTCTCACTAAGGGGCAAGTACGTATCGCACGTAAGATACTGACTGCATCTGACGATTTGTCAGTATCTAAGTGCTCATAACAGGGGGAATCAAACATGGCTAAGGGACAAAAGAAAGCAAAAAAAGCAATCGCACTGACACCGGAACAGACCGCAAGATCCAATAAATTAGGGGTAATGATCTACGGACTGTCCTTACTGGGCTGGCTGATCATTATGCTGATCACACATTCGGTCACGGTTGTTGGGGTGGCCGTTATGGCAGTCTGCTATGCATTAGCAGCCTTCTGGGGACTGACCAAGGGAACGGGAGAAAACACACATATCAAGATGTCGTTTATGTACCTGATTCCGGTCATTGTCGTCAGTTTTACATCAAATGTTAAAATTTATCCGGTCGTATTTATCACGGTATATGCCTTGATCGTTTATCAGAATGTACGTCTGGTAGCCTATGGTACAGGGGCAACAGTCATTATCGATCTGATCGACATTGGACTGAGTTCCATGCGGGGACAGATGGCAGGGGAAGACGCAACGATTGAACTGATCTCGACCCTTTTGTTTGGCTTCTTTAGTATGTATACGGTATATCGTATTTACAATGCGACCAGGGAAAATATGGATCAGATCCAGAAGCAGACCAATGAAGCCATTGAAGTGGCAAATCAGGTAGGACAGATCTCACAGGATATTCTGGATAATTTTCATGTGATCACAGATGGCATGCATGACATCACAGAGCAGGCAAATGAAAATAAGGGAGCACTCAGCGATATTTCATCCGCTTCTACCGTCAATAGTCAGGAAATGGATCACCAGTCCGAACTGACCCAGAATATTTATGCGATCGTGCAGGAGACACAGGCAAGTGCAGAACGTGTCCAGCAGAATGCAGAAGAGGTGTACGAAAAGGTCAGCGAAGGTGCTGTTCTTTCAGAGGATATGCGCACGCAGGCGCAGGCAGTATCGGGAGATATCGAGGCGACCAATCAGATCATTACCGATCTGGTGGCACAGATCCAGGGCGTTTCCAGCATCACGGATGCTATTCTTTCCATTTCCAGCCAGACCAACCTCTTAGCCCTCAATGCATCGATCGAGGCAGCCAGAGCGGGTGAGGCAGGCAAAGGTTTTGCTGTGGTAGCCGATGAGATCCGTACGCTGGCAGAGCAGACTAAGAATTCTACGGAAGAGATCACGCAGATCATGAACCAGTTGATCGCAGTTGCCAATCAGTCCGTGGAAAAGATGAACCACTGCGTAGAGGGTATCCAGTTACAGAATACCAAGATTGCCGATGTCAACAGCAGTTTTGAACAGACCAAGAACAATGTCGGCAAGTTAAAGACTATGGTGGATGGCATCATTGACGGCGTAAATGAAGTGTCCAGCAATACGGCACAGATCGTTGACAGCGTGGTCAGTGTGACAGAAAACACCAACCGTGTTTCAGAACTGTCCGGCAATGGTGTAGATGGTGCAGTCATGATCTACGATACCATTCAGGAGTTCTCCGATACGATCGGCAGACTGCATGGAAAGGTAGAAAAATTACAGGATACGATCGCAAGTGAGCAGTAATGCATCAGCAATATAAAAATAAAACCCGGAAGCCTAAAAAGGCAGCCGGGTTTTTACTTTGTCTCAAAGATATATTAGCGGACTAAGACATCTGTGATCTCGCCGATATACATGGTGTGCATATCGCCATCCGCATACCACTTGTCTGCGATGGTCGGATCGATGAATTGATCGGCTGTCATGCGGGTCGCAGATAATTTCTTGCAGAGGATGACGAACTTGGCTTCGTCTAAAAATGGAGTGTCTGTCATGTGGTTGACATGCAGACGTGCTCCGGCGATCTTATCCTCGTCTCGACCGGAGATCTTGCCCAGATAATTCAGTGTGCTGTGCATATGATCGTCCTCGAAAAAGTTGACGGAAAAGGTGTCGCTGGCATCGATCAGGGTCTTGGTGTAACGGGAATCACGGATATAGATGGTGGCTACATTTTTACCCCACATGACACCGACACCGCCCCAACTAACGGTCATGGCGTTGGCTTTGCCGTCTGCCTCTGCGGTGACGGCTGCCCATTCTTTACCAATTTTTTCAAAAGGATTGAACTCTAACATATTCATAGGATATGGTTGAAATGTATGCATGATAAACTCCCTTCGTAACTTTCTTATTTTTTATCATTATATTATTTTTGAAAAGGGCTTTCAAGAACCATTGCCGGGGATCTGGTGAAAAATTATACAAAAAAGTAGAGGAAAAGTGCAGGATAATTATAGGCTGTATTCTTGACAAGCCTCATAAAGAGGAAGATAATAAGACAAACAGAGAAATTTTGCAGGATTTCATCTGCGATTATGCAATATATGGAGGAAGAAATCATGGAAATTAGATTCGAAGAACGTAAGCAGTTAAAGGAAAAGCCAGACCAGAAGCATCTTGGATTTGGTAAGTACATGACAGACTATATGTTTATCATGGATTGGGACAAGGATCAGGGATGGCATGATGCCAGGATCGTACCACAGGGACCGATCGAATTGGATCCGGCATGTGTGACACTTCACTATGCACAGGAGACATTTGAAGGCTTGAAGGCATACCGTACCGCTGAGGGCAAGATCCAGCTCTTCCGTCCGGAAATGAACGCAAGACGTATGATCAACTCCAACGCAAGACTTTGTATGCCGGCATTTCCGGAGGATATGTTCGTAGAAGCAGTCAGAGCACTGGTAAAGCAGGAAGCAGACTGGGTTCCGTCTGAGCCGGACACTTCTCTTTACATCCGTCCGTTTATGTTTGCTACGGAAGCAGCGCTTGGTGTGCATATGGCATCTGCTTACAAGTTTATGATCATCTGTTGCCCGGTTGGCGCATATTATGAAACTGGTCTGGATCCGGTTAAGATTTTAGTGGAAGATGAACTGGTACGTGCTGTCAAAGGCGGCACTGGATTTACCAAGTGTGGCGGTAACTATGCAGGATCTATTCTCGGACAGGTCAAGGCTGAGAAGATGGGTTATGCACAGGTACTCTGGCTTGATGGTGAACACCGTAAATATGTAGAAGAAGTTGGTACGATGAATATCATGTTCAAAATCGCCGGCGAGATCTACACAGCACCGATCGAGGGGACTGTACTTCCGGGTGTTACCAGAGATTCCATGATCCACTTACTTCGTGACTGGGGCTACAAGGTAAACGAGACCCGCCTTTCTGTAGATGATCTGATGAAGGCAGGTCATGATGGTACATTGGAAGAAGTATTCGGTACCGGTACAGCAGCCGTTATCTCTCCGGTTGGCGAACTTCGTTACAAGGATGATGTGGTTGTTATCAACGATTCTAAGACAGGCGAGTTGACACAGAAGTTATACGATACTTTGACAGGCATCCAATGGGGCAAGATCGCTGATCCTTACGGATGGACACAGGTCGTAGAATAAAATCGCAGAAATAGGATACATGCAAGGCTCGATCAGAAAGTTATCTGATCGGGTCTTTTTTTGCCCGCCTCCGGAGGAGGCTTGTATATAATGGGCTTGACTAGGGTAAGGATAATGGGCTAATATTTAATTGGATAGCTAGGATTTTTAGGAGAAGAAGAGGAGTATTTATGTTTGATAAGGTTTATGCTTATGTGAAAAAATGGGTGGCAGATGTCTGCCATGTTTTGGAGTTTATTGCGGCGATATTTGTTCTTATTGCGGTTGTGATCGCCTTGATCTCATTGGTTCCACATGTTGGAGAGTTGTGGGCAGACCGTTCTTCCAGTCAGGCTATGCTGGAATTTTTGGAACGTGTCTTTTTGGTCGTAATTGGCGTGGAATTTTTAAAAATGTTATGTCGTCCGACTGCAGATAATGTATTGGAGACGATCATCTTTTTGGTGGCACGGCATATGATCGTTGTTACAACGACAACACCACTGGATGATCTGATATCGACCATCAGTATTGTTTTGTTATGCTTTGTGCGCAGATATTTAAAGGAGCATCGGATGAAAGACAAGATGCGGGAAGAAGATTGGCGCAGATTAGAGGAGTCAGATGAATCAGGAACTGCTGAATGAATTAAGACAGATCAGTGATGAGGAGCAGGGCTATCTTAAGGGACAGGTAGATGTAGATCGCGGTATCTATATGGAGCCGGAGACCCATATGGTCGATTACAAGCGGCTGATCGAGAGCGGCAAGACCATAGAGATCCGTACCCATACCCGTTTTGTGCATTTTCCGGCGCATACGCATAATTATGTGGAACTCATTTATATGTGTTCCGGGCAGACGACCCATATCGTCAATGGCGATCAGATCGAACTAAAGACCGGAGAACTGCTTTTCTTAAATCAGAATGCCACGCAGGAGATCTATCCGGCAGGCGAGGATGATATTGCCGTCAACTTTATCATTTTACCGGCATTTTTCGACTATGCACTTTCTATGATGGGTGAAGAGGATAACCTGATCCGAAAGTTTGTCCTGGAATGTTTAAAGAGTAAGGATGCGGATGTCTCCTATTTACACTTTCAGGTGTCCGGAGTCCTGCCAATCCAGAACCTCATGGAAAATCTGATCTGGACCATACATAACAAACAGCCCAATAAGCGGAGCATCAACCAGGCGACCATGGGATTGCTTTTGCTGCAGCTGATGAATTATACAGACCTGGTCAGTGTCGGTAAAGATAATAAGAATCAGGAACTTTTGATGTCGGTATATCGCTATATCGAGGAGCATTACAAGGATGGTGAATTGTCCGAACTGGCGCAGATGCTCCATTATGATGTGTACTGGCTGAGCCGTGCCATCCATTCCTTTACCGGGGCGACCTACACCGAATTATTGCAGCAAAAGCGCATGCGTCAGGCGGCATATCTGCTGGAGACTTCCGGGCTTACCGTAGCGGATATCGCTGTGGCAGTAGGTTATGAAAATGTCTCTTATTTTCATCGGCTTTTTCAAAAGACCTATGGGATCTCACCGCGCAAATATCGCACTGCCAAGCGGGCAGATAAAGAAGAAAAGAATTTAGGATAGACCATGGAAATCAAAGAATTATTGATAAAGATCATACAAAGAGAAGATGTAAGAGCAGACTTAAGCAATCTGCGCAGTCAGATCAAAGAGGATAAAAAGGCGGCAGCATCTTATGTGGATGCAGCCTTTATCGGACGCCTAAGAGAATTGCTTTCCCATGCGGATGCAAAGACCAGAAAGAATGCAGCCCTCTTGCTGGGAGATCTTTCTGACCGGGCAGAGGATCTGGACTTGGCGGATCAGGTCATAGAGGCACTCTGGGCGGCATATGAAAAGGAAGATACCAAGTTTGTTCTGGCTTCCTATATCAAGGGGCTTTCGGCTTATGACTGTGGAGAGATCTTAGACAGTCTGCGGGCAGAAAGAAAGCGTCTGGGAGCAGGAGAAATCCGGGAAGAAGACAAAAAACATATGCGTCTTTTGACAGAACAGATGGATTTTTTACTGGAGACTTATGAGCAGAAGGAAAACTATCAGTATCAGGGCATCCATAAGAAGCACGCCCTGATCCTTACAACGGATCCTTATATGAAGGAGACACTGCTGGCACAGGTCCAGGATCTGGGATATACGGATGCCAGGATGGTGGGTAAGGGTGTTCGCCTGCTTACAGACAATCTGGATAAATTGAGCCGGATCCGTATCTATCGGGAAATGCTTTTTGTTATGCGTTTTCGCAGCCAGACCCTTGCGGCAGAAGCGAATCTGGCACAGGCGATCGTACTTTCCGAACTTTTGCCTTTTTTGGAGGAGGTCTACGGCAAAAAGGACAAATATCCTTTTGCCCTTCGCATGCCAAAGGAGGCTGACAGTAAAAAGACCAAACAACTTGCCTATGCCATAGAGGAGGGCAGTCAGGGGAGACTGACCAATCGTCCGAAGGATGCTGTCATCGAACTTTTGCCGAGACACAAGAAAGATGGGACTTTTGTGGTCTATGCCAGAGTCTTAGAACAGGAGGACAGGCGTTTTACCTATCGTGGGCACGCTTTGCCGACTTCTATGGCACCGGTCGTGGCTGCACAGATGGTGGAATTGATTCATCCGTATCTGCAGGAAGAAGCACATGTGATCGATCCTTTCTGTGGTCTTGGTACACTTTTGATTGAGCGTATGAAGGCAGGCAGAACGCGCGATGTTTATGGTATTGACAGTTATGGGGAAGCCATCCTATATGGCAGACAGGATGCCGAGGCTGCGAGAAAAAATATTTATTTTATCAATCGAGATTATTTTGATTTTACTTCATCTTATCTGATGGAGGAAGTGATCACGGAATTTCCGCGTATGGAGAATAAGGAGCGGGAAGAAGTCGATCATTTTTATCGTAGATTTTTTGACAAGACCAGCCAGATCACGGCAGACCAGGCGATGGTCTTTGCCCTTTCGACCGAGGAAGGGATCCTGAAAAAACAATTACGTCTGCATGAGGAGTTTCAACTGGTACGCCAGATCCCTATGCGTGGACGGGAGCAGATCTACATTTTGAAAAAAAGAGGATAGGGTATGTATACAATTAATGAGGGACAGGATCAAGACTTACAAAAGGGGGATGTCATGGATTGTCTGGATCAGGAACAGATGCAGGCAATGCAGGATCAGTTTTGCCAGACGCAGGGGTGTTATTGCGTGTGTGTCAGCAGGAATATGCGCCGTCTGACATCTTTCTCCGGTACAAAGGAAGAACAGGTTTTTATCGACCGTGTCTTTCCGGCGGCAAGGCAGCGCAATCTGATCGCCAGCTTTTCGGATGTAGGGGGCGAAGATGTGATCGCGATGGAGTCTGGTACGCCATGTGTGCTGTTGCGGGGAATCGCCATTCGTGACGAAGATGGCAGGTTTGACGGAGCATGGGTTCTGCTTGCCATTGATGAGGAACTGGAAACCGAGGCAGACCAGGTGCCACAGGTCATGCGCAAAACTACGACAAAAGCATTTGATGCGGCAGTGGCTCTTTTGGACGTGCTGATCAAAAATTATTTTTCCAGCAAGATCCATCTGGCAGCACAGGCAGAGGAGATCGCCCAGTTGGAAGCCAACGAAAAGCACATGGAGTATCTCCTACAAAAGACAGAAGTGCTGACCGAGATCTTAAAGATGATGGAATCGGATGTTACCTTTGCGCAGATCATGGAAGAGATACTGGAACGTGTGGGAACCTACATGCATTTATCCAATGGATGTCTCTTGAAGTTACAGGCAGATGAAGAACATGTAGAAATGATCTGTGAGTGGGCGGATAAGCCGGCACATGAACACATGCGGACTTATGGCAGCCTGCCGCTGGCAGAGGTTCCTTTTATGACGGGACGGCCATATACGATCTCGTCCGAGACGGTCATGCCAAAGCCGTTTTTAGACTATTTCACCAGGTATGGAATCCACTGTGGCGTATTTCTACCTTTGAATGTCAATGGCAAGTGCGGCATGTATCTGTGCTTTACCATGATGGAGAAAGACCGCAAATGGAGTGTGGAAGACCTGCGCTTTTTAAATGATGTCAAGCGTATTACACAGACTATCCTGGTCAAACGTATCACCAAAAATTCGCTGGCAAGTTCTTATGCGGCATTGGATGCCATCCTGGAAAATGCCGGTTGTGGCATCAGCGTCAATGACCTAAAGACAGGGCAGATCCTCTATGCCAATGATGCCTTTAAAGAGATGAACATGACCGAGGAAGACCGGATCGAATTGGAAAAGGTTCTGACCATTTCACCGGATGGCATGGAAGGCATTCATGAGTACCGGGTGGCAGGCAGTGACAAGTGGCTGGAGATCACATTTTCAAAAATTGGCTGGGTGGACGGCAAAGAGGTGCGTCTGGCAACGATCTATGATATTTCCAAGACCAAACGCTATCAGGAACGCATTGAGCATCAGGCAAATGAAGATTATCTGACAGGTCTTTACAACCGTATGCGTTTTGAGGAAGATCTGACCAAGGAGATCCATGCGACCGTGCGCAGTGGTGGAGAGAGTGCCATCCTTTATATCGATCTGGATGATTTTAACCATATCAATGACGGACTGGGACATCATGTGGGCGATCTCCTCTTACAGAATGTAGCGGATGCGCTGGTACACATGGATGGTGTGGCAGGACATTGTTACCGACTGGGTGGGGATGAGTTTGCCGTTATCGTGACCAACCGCCATATGGAGCAGAGAGAGACCATGATCCGCAATATCCGCAATCTTTTTTCCCGGCCATGGCTTTTACAGGGGACGGAATATTACTGTACCATGAGTATGGGCGTTGTGCGCATCCCGAAGGATGGGATCGATCTGTCCTTGCTTTTGCAGAGAGCCGATATTGCTCTGCACTGGGCAAAGAGTCAGGGAAAGAACCGTGTCGAGTATTACAACAACAATCAGTGCACCAGTTCGGTCGAGCGCCTGGATATGGAAAAATGCATGCGTGAGGCGGTAGAGCAGGGCTGCAAGGAATTTGAGGTCTATTATCAGCCCCTTATTGATATCAGCAAGCCGGAGCGCCCGTGCTGCGGGGCAGAGGCGCTGGTACGTTGGAATTCACCGACGCTTGGTTTTGTCATGCCATCGGAGTTTATTGCTTTGGCGGAATATCTGGGGCTGATCAATGAGATCGGATATCATGTTCTGGTGGAGGCTTGCAAACGCTGTAAATACTGGAATGATTTCGGACATCCGGAATACAAGGTCAATGTCAACCTGTCTGTGATCCAGTTGTTGCAGAATGACATTATTGACAGGATCCGCAAAGCCGTGGAGGAGACCGGGGTTCAGCCGTCAAATCTGACACTGGAAGTCACGGAAGGACTTGCGATCAACGATATGAGCCGTATGCAGCAGATCTTAGGACAGATCAAGAAGATGGGCATCCGTGTGGCTCTGGATGATTTTGGTACAGACTATTCTTCCTTAAATCACATCCGCAGCATGCCGATCGATGTGATCAAGATCGACAAGTGCTTTGTGGAGGATGTGGGAGAGGATGTCTTTTCCGAAGCCTTTGTCAAATCAGTTTCCCAACTGGCAGATGCCCTGCATATGCATGTCTGCGTTGAGGGTGTCGAGGACAAGAACCAGTGTGATGCCTTAAAGGATATGAATGTGGATCTGATACAGGGCTATCTGTTCGACAAGCCGCTGAGTGTAGAGGATTTTGAGCAGAAATATTTATATTAACGTTTGCGATATTTGAGCGGCGTGATGCCGAGTGCTTTTTTAAAGACCTGTGAAAAATGGGCGGCATCATTGTAGCCGACAGCATAGGCAATCTGTTCGATGGACATATCGCTTCCTTTGAGCAATAATTGTGCCTGGCGGATGCGTGTGTTGGTCAGATATTGTGCCGGTGTCGATCCGGTGTAACGTTTAAAATCGCGAAAGAGGAGTGTACGCGATACGCCAAGGTCTTTGGCAATATTTTCAAATATGATCTCCTCAGAAAAATGAGAATGAATATGATCTAAAAGGGCAGTAATGACAGCAGCATTACTGTCCTTTTCTTTTATGCTTGTGTCAGGCTCGTAGGTCACAAGTTCACAAAGCAAAAGATCCAAAAGGCAGTGGATGCGGTATTCCTGATAGGGAGAGAGCCGCTGTGTTGCCTTGATCACCTGATATTGCATGGTTTCAAAGGAGGGGATGCTTTCTTTGGAAAATTTATAATTACCGTCTGCACCGAATACCGAAAAATAATCCTGGCACAAACTGCCATTGATATGCAGGACACTGCATTTCCAGCCACAGGAAGATGCATAGTAGGTATGCGGTCTTTTGCTGGAAATAAAGAAACCGTCCCCTGCGCGCAGGATATATTTTTTACCTTCGTATTCCAGTGTTCCCTCGCCCTCTAAGGTATAGCGTAATTCGTAGGAGTCGAGATCTTTTCGTTTGGTGTAATAGCCGTCCACGGCATCAAATATCATAAAAGCCTGTAAGTAAAGCAGGCGTGTTATGGCATGTGCACTTGCTGCGATATTGGGAAGGATGGAGATGGTACCCCGCATATCATAATCACTTTGCAGCATTTTTGAGATTTCCTCGATCATAAAATCAGAGGCAAAGGGCGCATAGGTAGCGAGTAGAAAGTTGATGTCGGAACTTGCATCAAATGTGATAAGCGGAAGTGAGGTGTAATTCATAAGGACTCCTTTATATATGTACGATTGTTAAGAAATAATGTACTTAGCAAACTGTTTCTTTGCCTATATAGGGTATATCATCAGATTATCAAAGGAAATGCATTTTGTAAATAAAAATGAACGTATTTTACAAAATGAAAGGAGACAGGGATATGAGTGAGCAGGAATTTTGTTTTATCGTACCGGAAGATGAGGGATTTTCCAAGGAAAAGGTCATGCCGGCATCTTACATTAGAAAGACATTTGTCGTGGAGGAAGAGATTAAGCAGGCAAGTCTAAAAATGACAGCACTGGGCGTGTACCTGGTCTATGTGAATGGACAGCGTGTCAGTCAGGCTCTGCTGATGCCGGGATTTACCAATTATCATGTGCGTCTGCAATACCAGACTTTTGATATTGCTCCGCTTTTACAAAAGGGAAAGAATACCATCTGCGTTATACTGGGCAATGGCTGGTATCGGGGATGCCTGGGCATTACGGGAGATAAGGCATACTACGGTGATCGCTTGCAGTTGGCAGCATGCCTGGATATCGATCTTGCTTCTGGAAAGCATATGACATTAAAGACGGATGAGACATGGAAGGCAACGCAGCAGGGGGCATTAGGACAGAATGATCTTAAGACTTATGAAGTGGTGGATATGACACAAGAACTGACCGGATGGATGGAGGCAGATTACGACGATAGTGCATGGCATGCCTGTCAAATTGGAGGATATGAAGGCAAATGCATTCCGCAAGAGGGAGAAGCCGTGCTGGAGCATGAGCGTTTTGCAGCCAAAGTCCTTCATACACCAAATGGCAAGACTGTCCTTGACTTTGGGCAAAATCTTGCCGGACATGTGGAGTTTACCGTTATCGGACCTGCCGGACATACGGTGGAACTGCATATGGGCGAATGTCTGGACGAAGAGGGCAACTTTACGACCAAGAACTTACAGGCAGAAGGATCGGAAGGCATGGCAGGGGAATTTGGAACAGACCCTGCGCTATACCTTAAAGGAAGGAAAGCAGACCTATAAGTCTGTGTTTCTGATCAGCGGTTATCGCTATGTGGAAGTTGAGAACTGGCCGGAGGAGGTAAAGGCAGAGAATTTTTCTTCCATCGCCGTGTATTCCGATATGCAGGAAAGGGGCACATTTTCCTGCTCCAATGAAGCCATCAATCAGTTTGTAAAAAATTCCAAGTGGAGCTGGAAATCCAATACCGTGGATATCCCGACGGATTGCCCGACCAGGGAACGTGCCGGTTGGGCAGGAGATATCAATGTATTCTGCGAGACTGCCAATTTTTACGCTGATACCAAAAAGTTCTTACATAAGTATCTGGGAGATTTCATGACTTTGCAGACGGAGGAAGGGCAGTTGCCATATATCTGTCCGGAAGTGCCATTCCAGGTGATCAAGGGATTTGATACGCAAAGAGTTCCTTACAGCAGTGCCGGATGGTCGGATGCACTGATCCACATTCCAATGGTCTTATACCGGTTTTATGGAGATACGGAGGAAATCGCCTATGTGTATGATGCGGCAAAGCGTTTTGTGGATTTTGATTTTAAGAGAGCGGCAAAAAAGAATTGGTCGCATTTTCTGAAAATGTCCTCCCATTATAAATACATCTTAGACACAGGTTATCACTGGGGGGAATGGCTGGAACCGGGAAGTGTCATGGTAAAGGATGGCATGCGGGCAATCTTTTCCCCGGATGCGGAAGTGGCGACGGCATGGCTCTATCAGTCCTTAGAGGAAGTAGCCCAGATGGCGCACTTGTTGGGAAAAACAGAGGATGAAAAAAATTACAGGCAAAAGGCAGAACTTGTCAAAGATGCCTACAACAAGGAATTTATCAAAAACGGATCTGTTGTCAGCAAGCGGCAGTGCCGCTATGTGCGACCAATCGCCATGGGACTTGTGGATGACAAGACCGCCGAGAATATTGCAAAGCACTTAAACGACATGGTCATTGCTAATGACTATAAGATCGGTACAGGATTTTTGACAACCTATCAGATCCTCTTTGTCCTGAGTGATCATGGCTATCTGGATACGGCATACAGACTTTTGGAAAATGAAAAGTGCCCGGGCTGGCTCTATGAGGTAAAGAAAGGGGCAACGACAACATGGGAAAATTGGCTGGGAATAGATGAAAACGGAAAACCGACAGACTCTTTAAACCATTATGCACCGGGGGCAAGCATCGCATGGCTGTTTGAACGATGTGCCGGTATCCAGATGGCAAAGCCCGGCTTTCAAGAGATTCGGATCGCACCGCTTCCGGGCGGCAGCCTGACATGGGCAGAGGCAGGTTATGAAAGTGTGCAGGGCAAGATCCGATCCCACTGGGAAAAAGGCGAGACTGCCTATCAACTGCACGTAGAGACACCGGAGGGGATCTATACCAGTGTCAGCCTGCCGGATGGTAAAGAGTTTACCTTTATGGGCGGTAAGAGAGATTTTACATGGGATATTTAAAGGAGAAGAAAATGAAAAAGAAAAATTCAAAAGCAGCATATGGTATTGGGGCAATTACTTATGGAGCGGGCAACGCTTTCGTCAGTTCCTTTTTGACCATCTATCTGACAGACTATCTGGGCATCACAGGAACTGCCATCGGAACCATGTATATCGTGGCAAGGATCTGGGACGCCATCAATGATCCGATGATGGGTGTCTTGGTGGACAAGACCAAGACACCACTTGGAAAATACAAACCTTATCTGATCTTTTCGCCTTTTGTCATGGCATTGGCGATGATCATGTTATTTACCTCACCGGATATTGGCGGAACCGGGAAGATCGTCTGGGCATACTTTTTCTATATTTTATTTGGTATGTCCTACACCGCCTATGGCATTCCTTATGTCGCATACTCCTATCGGATCACTTCCACTACAGAAGAAAGATCCAGATATATTTCCATTTACTCTATATTTAATATTATTGCGGTATGTATTGTTGCCATGGGCGGACTTGTTGCGATCAATGCATTTGGCGGTGATGGCAGTGCCTACCGGATGGTCGCGATCATCATTGGAACGATCGGCATCCTGTGTGCGCTTGTCAATGCCTTGCGCAATAATGAAGTGACAGGTGCTTTGGAAGAAGAAAAGAATAACTACGGATTTTCCGATTATAAGGAACTGGTAGTAAAAAACAAGCCATTTCTCCGTATGCTGATCATGAATATTTTGATCGTTGCGGCGGTCAATGTACCACTTTCTTTCCTCTTATATTACTTGCGTTATGTATTACAGGATGAAAGCCCTTATGTCATTATCATGGCGATCAATATGGTCATGCAATTTGCGGTCATGATCCTAGCCCCAAATGTCATGAAAAAATTGGGCAAGAAGCCAACGATGATGACGGCACTGCTTACCCTGCTTGTCGGATTTGTGGTCTACTATTTTGCTTTCAGAAATACGCTGATCTTATATGTCGGAACCTTTTTGACCGGTATCGGAAGCGGACTCTTTACGGTGGCACTTACGACTTTAACGGCAGATACCGTTGATTATTCCAAGTGGAAATTTGGCATGCATTCGGAGGGAATTGTGTTTTCTCTGACTTCTTTTGCAAACAAACTGGCAACGGCGATCTGTGGAGGCATCGCCGGGTATGGGCTGGATCTGATCGGTTATCAGCCGAATCAGGTGCAGAGCGACGCGACGATCTTTGGATTCCGTGTACTGTTGACCTGGGTCCCTATCGTGCTGATCGCGATCGCTGTGCCGGTCTTTGCAAAATATGAATTGACCAATGAGGTCATGGAACAGATGGAAAAAGAATTGGGAGAAAGATAGAACATGTTTGAGATCAAGGAAATACGCATAGAAAATCAGACAGAACATATCGTTACCGACTGTCAAAAACCTGTTTTTGGGATCAAAGTCTGGTCGGACCAAAAAGAGGATGCGATCCAATGGGGAGAGATCCTGGTACGGCAGGGGGATGAGGTCATCTGGCAGCAGAAGTTTAAAGATGATTTTATCTGTATTCCTTATACCGGAAAAACTTTAGAGCCGGAAAGCCTTTATGAAGTTGAGGTGGTGGCAGAAAACCTTTATGGGCAAAAGGCAAAAGCCTCAAATGTTTTTTGGACCGGAAAAATGGGGCAGGCATGGCAGGGCAGTTGGATCACGCATCCGACCTATGCTTATGGCAAGAAAGAAAATCCTGCCGTTATGGTCTTTCAGCAGAACTTTTGTGGCAGGAAAAAAGTAAAAAAAGCAAGCGTTTGTATTACGGCGCTTGGGGTTTATC